>JAAVZE010000161.1 GCA_022791495.1 Eubacterium sp. | reverse complement strand
TCTGAAACTGGACTTGTCAAATGTCAGACCTCAGTTTACCATTAATTTTCCAGATGGATTTGACGATTATTACTTGATTGAACAGGAGGTTGACCTTTCAAAATTAAAACTTCAGGAAACCGAAGTACAAAGAGTAAAATGGGCAGGATAAAGAAGAATGTCTGAAAATGGAAGAAGAAGGTCTGATGATTCCTCGCTGGTTTTTAGAAGGGTTGTTTGAGATAAAAAATCATAATAATATCAACCGTCATACATTGAGAATAAAAGAGGCGGAAATGAAAAACCTTTCTTCATGGATGAGTCTTATGGAAATCCTAAGAGATTCTTTTCCGGGACTTGAAACTGAAAAAGATATGGAAGAATACAGAAAAACCGTTCTTAAGTTTATTGAGCAGAAAAGAGCTATTTGCGCAGTAGACGGAAATATGGTAACAGGGATTCTTTTATATTCCAAAACACAAAATATGTTATGCCAGATAGCGGTACATCCGGAATATAGAAGACGGAAAATCGGAAGCCAGATGATACGGGAAATGCTGCAAAATCTGGATATGAAGAAAGAGATTGTAGTGGAAACCTTTCGCAAAGAAGACGAAAAAGGAAAAGGACCAAGGGAATTTTATAAATCTCTTGGATTTGAAGAAGGAGAACTTTGTTATTCTGATAATCAATATCCAGTACAGAAATTTGTTTTAAAGCAGACCAAATAAAATGGAGCAGCTTCTTCCTCTCCAGAATGAGGAGTAAAAAATCATTTAAACGAACATAAAAAAGTGAAGATATGGAGACATTAAAGGAGATTTTATGAAACAAAAAGAGCGAAACAGAGCAATGGCAATAATGTTGATATTTATGCTTATTATTAGTTTACCGCCAGATACGGCAGTTGCATTAGAAAATAATATCACACAAACAAAAACAACAGCAACCTTGAATGGTGAGATAAACCTTGATTTTCATGAGTCCGGCCAAACGGGGGAAGGAGTTTTAGAAACAGATGGCTATCATTGGGAGGAAACAAGCAAAACACTTACTATTAACGGCATGAAAAAATTTGGCACAGTAATTTTACCCCAGAATTGCGAAGTTACAGTGAATGTGCAGGGAGAGGATAATTATATTGCAAATTTGCAATCTAAAAATAAAGACAGTGCAGATGCCCCGACAAAAATAATATTTTCTGGAAAAGGAAAGCTGGCTATTGAAGAACGAATTAATCTAAGCGGTGCCGATAATTCCTCATTTACTGTGGAAAACGGCGTAGAGCTTACTGCTAAAAACGGCATCGGCATAGGGGCATCTGGCAACGTAAATAGTATTGTGACAGTAAATGGAACATTGACAGTGCAGACTGTTGATGAGGCTGATGCCGGCATAAATGCTGGAATGGTAAAAGTAGGCAGTACAGGTAAGCTGACCGTTTCGGGAAACAAAGGAATTGCGCTTAATGGAATGAATATTGATAGTAAAATGGTATTTGAAAATGCTTTTTCTATTGAAGGGGACGGTCAATTTACTGCTGACTGTAGAGAATTTGGCATTGCAGTACAGGTTGGCAATTGTGGATATGGATGCAATATAGAAGATGTAGCTGATGAAGATGCTGAAAAAATGCTTGTTGTGTCAGAAATTTATCTGCCTGTCGGCTATAAGGTAAGAGTGGCAAAAAGCAGAGCATATGGAAATGAAGGAGAAGAATATTATGGATGTGCGATTACGATTGCGCATGAAACAGCAGATTTGAAGATAGATGATAATGGCCGCATTGTTGGCAGCGCAAGCAGCATTAATATAAAATCCCATAATCATGTATTGACAAATGTTCCCTCTCAACCAGCTACATGTACGCAAGACGGCAATAAGGAATACTGGATTTGTAATGAATGTAAAAGGGTGTATAGTGATGACCAAGGAATAACACTTATTTCAATAAAGTCAACCGTTATTTCAGCGTGGGGTCATGATTTTATAGGGAATTTTAATGCATATGATGAAACCGGCCACTGGCATGTCTGCAAACGTGAAAACTGTATTGCCACAGATGAAGTGCAAAGCCATTCTTTTATAAAATATGAATATAATAACGACGCCAGCTATTTTGCTGACGGAACAGAAACAGCAGTTTGTGACACTGCCGGATGCCAGCAGACAGATACAAGAACAAAAGAAAATTCAAAGCTGATTGACAGTACAGCACCGACAGGGGAAATCAAGGTAAGCGAAAATAGTTTTAAATCCTTTGTCAATACAATTACATTCGGCATATTCTACAACGACAAATACGATGTGGAAATTACAGCAGAGGATAATGAAACAGGTATTGAGAAGATAGAGTATTGTATTTCAGATACAGCCATTTCCGAAGCAGATATTGAAAACGTGGAAGAGTGGACAGCATACAAGGCTTTTTGTATTGAAGATGAAGGAAAATCGATTATTTACGCCAAAATTACAAACAATGCCGGCGGTATTACCTATATCAGTTCAAACGGCATGGTGATAGATAAAATACCTCCAGCAATCATTGGCATAGAAAATGGGAAGACCTATTGCCATGAAGTAACTTTTATGGTATCTGACGATAATATTGGCAATATCACAATAGATGATAAAACCGTAGACAATGTGCACGCAGCAAACTATACATTAATTGCAGACGGGCTGAAACATACGATAAAGGCATCTGATAATGCAGGAAATGAAAGCGTCTGTACAATAACAGTCAATAATGGCCATACTTTTACAGACTATAAATCAAACAAGGATGCAACATGTATGAAAGACGGGACAGAAACGGCAGTATGTGATTTCTGTGACGAAACAAATACAAGGGCAGCAGCCGGTTCAAAGCATAACCATACCATGACATATCATGAAGCAAACGAAGCCACATGTACAAGAGAGGGCAATATTGAATATTGGAGCTGTTCTGAATGTGGTAAAAATTATGACAGTGAAAATGACGGCAGTATTCTTGATAATGTGAAAACAGCAGTTGACCCTAATCATCATAACCTTGTTTATCATAAAGCTGAAGAGGCTGCATGCGAAAAAAATGGAAACAAAGAATATTGGAACTGTAAAGATTGCGGCAGATATTTTGCAGATGAAGACGCTGCAAAAGAACTCACAGACACAGATATCACTATTTTGGCACTGGGCCATGATTTTACAGGGGCTTTTAACGCATATGATAAAACCGGTCATTGGCATGTCTGCAAACGTGAAAACTGTACTGCCACAGATGAAGTGCAACATCACTCTTTTACAAAATATAATTATAATAATGATGCTAGTTATTTCGCAGACGGAACAGAAACGGCGGTATGTGATTTTTGCGACGAAACAGATACAAGGACGGCAGTCGGCTCAAATCATAACCATACCATGATATATCATGAAGCAAACGAAGCCACTTGTACCAAAGAGGGTAATATTGAATATTGGAGCTGTTCTGAATGTGGTAAAAATTATGACAGTGAAAACGGCGGCAATATTCTTGATAATGTGAAAACAGCAGTTGACCCTAATCATCATAATCTTGTCTATCATAAAGCAGAAGAAACTGCATGCGAAAAAAATGGAAGCAAAGAATACTGGCACTGTGAAGATTGTGGCAGATATTTTGCAGATGAAGACGCTGCAAAAGAACTCACAGACACAGATATCATTCTTCCTGCTGCTGGCCATAGTTATGGAGAGCCTGTATTTAATTGGTCTGCTGATGGTGAAACATGTAAGGTTACTTTTACCTGTAAGAATGATGGCACACATACCATAACTGTTGACGGTAAAATTACTTCTGTAATTACGACAAATGCAACTTGTACAAAAAATGGCATAGCCTCTTATACAATAACAGTAGAGTTTGAAAATAAAATTTATACAGATACAAAAGATATCATAATTCCTCCAATTCCACACAATATCGAGATTCGAAACAGCCGAAAAGAAACTTGTATAAATGAAGGCTATACAGGCGATAAATTTTGTACAATTTGTGGTGAAATAATTGAGAAAAGTATGGTTATTCCTAAACTGAGCCATAGTTATAAAGACGGCAAGTGTACGGTCTGCGGTTTAACGGACCCGGATTTTAAACCAGATGAATTAATAAATAGCCCGCAAACTAGCAGTGGCAGCAATCTTACGCTATGGATTGCATTATTGTTCATGGCCGGCGGATTTTCTGCTGGAGCTGCTGTTTATGGCAAAAAGAAAAAACAGGACAAATAATCAAAAATAGTTTATTTTGAATGAAATCTTATTTATTTTGCTCGTTAAAAGAAAGGATAGCTATGTCTATACGATTTAAAAATGTAACCAAAACATGCAAAAATTATAAAAATATAAAAAAATTATATCACACAGCATTTCCAGCAGAGGAAAGAGTCCCTTTCTGGTTTCTTATGGCGAAATCAAAAGGAAAAAACGCAAGATTTTACAGCGTATATGAGAAGGAAACATGGGTGGGATTTGTTTATATTGTCAGTTATCAGGATATTAGATATGTCTTTTATCTTGCTGTCAGTGAAAAAGAACGGGGAGAAGGTTACGGCAGCAAAATCTTGAAAAAAATTACGGAAAAAATACCAGAACAAACGTATTATTTTATTAATTGAACCTCTGGATAAAAATGCTGATAATTATAAAGAAAGAGTAAATCGAAAAAATTTTTATGAAAAAAACGGGTTTTATGATTTGCATTATCAGGTTTTGGAAAAAAATGTAATCTATTCAGCCCTTGGCTATGGAAACAGGGTTTCAAAAAAAGAATATTTGTTATTGATAAAAAATTATCTTGGAAAAATACTATTTGCTCTTTATTATAATAAAGTCGGTTTTATGAAAGACAGAGAAGCATAAAGATAATAGAAGATTCAAAACATATCTGGAGGAAATTCGAAAATGATTGAAAAAAAGCTTAAAATAGACCCGCATTTATTAACCTATATTTATAAATCTTTGCATCGCTATCCGGATAATCTTTATGATATGACAAAAATCAAACAATTAGACTGCGACGGGTATATCGCTCCTTATGATTTTTATTATGAAAATGTTCCGGTTATTATTGAAATATGCGAGGGCGCGTGGGAGATAATTGGAGAAATGAAAAATCTAAAAAGGCTGTTTATACGAAATATTGAACTGCCTGATTTTTCCTTTCTCGAAAAATGTGTCCGGCTGGAAAAACTGGTATTGACAGGAACTAATTTTTCGGATTGTATACCCCTTAAAAACTTACAAATTTAAAAAATTTAACACTGGAACATATAGATACGCTTGCAAACGCAGAAGTACTTTCAGATTTGAACTGCCACATAGAAGACGATGCAAAAAAACTTCTAATACCGATGACTGTTATAGGCGCAAAGCTGGAAACAGACGAGAGCTGGAAAGATACAGAGAATATTTTTGCGGAATATCTGAATTATACATATATACAATCTTCAGAAGAAGAGGGAGAAGCGTATTTGCATGACAGTCCGATATGTCGCACTATTTATACTGCTGATAAAGAAAAAGAGGTGCTGGACTGGTTTTTAGACTGGCTTTCTTTGTCGGTTCAGCAGGGAAAACTTGTAAAACTGTTTGCCGCTAAAAAAATAAAAGATAAATTTGAATATACGCTTACAGCCTGCTGCAAAGAAGAGTGGACATCAATTATTATAGAAGAACTAATTACAGAAGAGGAATACGAAGAGGATGAATTTGATTCTGAAGATGAATTTGAGCCGCAATCCGTTTTTTTCTATTATCATAATCTGTCCTATCCGGATAATTACAGGGAATCTCCAGCATATATTGAGGAAGGCATGCCGGTTCCGAAAGCGCTTTCGTGTGATAATCTTTATGAAGCGGCAGAAATTATTCTGTATTTTATAAAAACAGGAAAACTTTATCCAAAAGCAGAATGGTATGGCTATCTGGACTGGATATAGAATATTCTGCGTCTGAGTGAAATATCAAAAAGAAATTTATAAAAAATCATAAAAACAGCTTGCCAACATTGGTATTTTATGATATACTGTTTAAGTCTTTGATATGGGCCGGTGTGGCGGAATGGCAGACGCGGCAGACTCAAAATCTGTTTATGGCAACATAGTGCGGGTTCAAGTCCCGCCACCGGCATTTTAAACACAAACCCAGTATATACTGGGTTTTTTCATTT
>JAAVZE010000072.1 GCA_022791495.1 Eubacterium sp. | reverse complement strand
TTATCTGCGTGACCGTGTTGGTAAGGCAGCGAAGGTAAAAGAACTGGTTCGTTAATGCTTAAGAACGATTGACGTAGTGTATGTTATAGCAGATGCCATAGCATACACTATGTTTGCTTTACGGGGAATATATATGAATCTAAATTTTGAAGAAGAGATCAAGAAAAATAATCGAAAAAAGATAGTAAAAGAGTGCCTGATCTGGCTGATCGAGATCATCGTTGTTATTCTGGCAGCATTTCTGATCGTGAATGTATGTTTCAGGCGGACAAGCACAATAGGCTCCGCTATGGAGCCGACGCTGTATAATGGCGAAGAGGTAATTTTGAATACAAAAGCATATCTGATCTTCTCACCGGGACGGGAAGATGTAATTGCTTTTTATGATAAAGAGGATGTGGACAGTGACGGTGAGGAACCGCTGCTTACCTTCCGGCGTGTCATCGGACTTCCGGGAGAAAAGGTGCAGATTGCAGAGGGAAAGATCTGGATCGATGGAAAGGAATTGAAGGAAAAATATATGTATCTGCCGATTGCCGCTACCGGAATTGCAGAACAGGAGATTACATTGGGAGAAGATGAGTATTTTGTCCTGTGTGATTCAAGGGTTGATACGAATGACAGCAGAAACGCGGCTTTTGGTAATATCAAAAGATCTCAGATCGTGGGAAAGGTTTCCTTTAAATACAAACCCTTTTCCAGAGTAACAGGTCCGGACAGCAAAGCATACGAAACAGAAAAACCAAAGGAGAAATAAAGATTATGCATTTTCAATGGTATCCAGGTCATATGACGAAGGCAAAGCGGACAATGCAGGAAGATATCCGGCTGATCGATGTGGTGATCGAACTGGTAGATGCCAGGATTCCTTTCAGCAGCAAGAACCCTGATATCGATACTCTTGCAAATGGAAAATCAAGAATTCTGCTCTTGAACAAGGCGGATATGGCAGATGACAGAGTGACACAGAACTGGAAAGATTATTACGAATCAAAAGGGTATTTTGTCATAGCGGTAAACTCTACCAGAAGAAATGAATTAAAGGCTGTGAATCAGCTAATTCAGAAGGCATGTAAGGAAAAAATAGAGAGGGACCGCAAAAAAGGAATTCTTAACCGTCCGATCCGGGCGATGATCGTGGGGATTCCCAATGTGGGAAAGTCAACCTTTATAAACAGCTTTGCGGGCAGAGCCTGTACAAAAACCGGTAACCGGCCGGGAGTGACGAAGGGAAAGCAGTGGATACGCCTGAATAAGCAGGTAGAACTGCTGGATACGCCGGGGATCCTGTGGCCCAAATTTGAGGACCAGACGGTGGGACTTCGTCTTGCTTTTATCGGCTCCATAAAAGATGAACTTTTACAGAGAGTTGAGATTTCCCTGGATTTTATCGATTTTATGCTGGAACAATATCCGGGGAAACTGGCAGAGTTTTATGGAAGAAAAGAAGAGGGAACTGATGTAGAGATCCTGGAGGGCATTGGAGAAATAAGAAAATGTCTGAAAAAGGGAGAAGAGGTGGATCTGGAAAAGACAGCGGCACTTCTTCTGGATGATTTTCGTAATGCCCGACTGGGAAAGATTTCCCTGGAATTTCCGGAAAAGAAAGGATAGATTGGAACTACGGGAGTTGAGAAAATGGATGATAACAGAACACTGAGTGAAGAAATTGAGGAAAGCCTACGGATATGTGAGGAGCTGTTAAGTCAGAATCCAGATTTTATACCAGAGAAACCTCAATTTTTAGAGGAATTGCAAAAGACGGAAAAACCTCAATTAGTAGAAGAGCTGGAAGAGTTAGAAAAGGTGGAACCAGAAAGAGAGCCAGAGCCAGTTTCAGAACCAGATTTTGAACCGGTCCGGAGGATCGTGCCAGAACAACCTCAGTTTTCGGATAAAATAGAAGAACCGAAGCAGCCTGTAGTTCAGAAAACAGAGGAAAAAAGGGAGACGGAAAAGCACGGTATAAGGAGTACCATTATAAGTATTCTGATCTGTATCGTGATCGCAGTGACTGTCTCTGTTCTGATTTCCTGTTTTGTGGCAAACCATACGACGGTGGAGGGAAGTTCCATGGAGCCGGAGCTTGCCAGTGGGGATCAGCTGGTGGTAGAGAAAATCAGCTACCTCACTGGGAAACCACAGCGCTATGATGTGATTGTATTTGAATTTAATGAAACTACCAACTATATCAAACGCGTGATCGGACTTCCAGGAGAAACAGTGCGCATTGATGAGGAAGGGAAGATCTATATAAATGACTGCGCTGTTTTTGATGAATATGGAAGCGGTGTAATAGAAGAAGCGGGGATTGCAAAGAACAATATAAAGCTGGGAGAGGACGAATATTTTGTGCTGGGAGATAACCGCAATGCCAGTAAGGACAGCAGAAGTTCCGAGGTGGGGATGGTTAAAGAGGATCAAATTATGGGAAGGGCCTGGCTTCGTGTGCTGCCCTGGGAAACTTTTGGATTGATTCAATAAGTTCTAACGGACTTTTTCCTGCGCAACTTGACATATGCAGAAAGCGTGCGCAGAAATTATGATAGCTTGACAGGAGAGCAGGATGGAAATTGAAAAAAAGTTTTTAGTTTCAAAAATACCTGAGAATCTGGATGAATGGAAAGCCTCTGTGATCGAACAGGGGTATCTGTGTACGGATCCCGTGATCCGGATCCGCAGAATGGATGATCAGTATATCCTTACATATAAGTCTAAGCAGGGCATACAAAAGGTAACAGGAGTCTGTATCAACCAGGAAGAGGAATTATCTCTGACAAAGGAATCCTACCAGCATTTAATAGGAAAGATCGATGGCGTTCTGATCGAAAAAACCAGGTATACGATGTGTTATTCATCGGGTGGCCGGACTCATAAGATTGAGCTGGATATCTTTCATGGGCATTACGAGGGAATGGTGCTGGCAGAGGTAGAGTTCCCTTCCAAAGAAGAGGCAGATCAATTTGTTCCTCCGGACTGGTTCGCAGAAAACGTCAGCGATGACTGCCATTATTCCAATGCCTATCTGGCAGCAAATTGGCGCCGTCGAGCTAGTTCAAAGTCATTGTGACAGGAGCGTGATAGATCAAATATTATTCTATATATATCATTGGGATATGGCATGTTCTGTTGTATACTAAAAGAAATAATTTAATTTAGCAACTGTCCAGCATCGGGGCTAGATTTTGTCCGTGGCGCTGGACAGTTGTTAATTTAAAAATCAACAATTCAGGCTGATAACAAGCAATATGCACCTTATGCAAGACATATTGCAAAAAGCCAAAAAAAGGAGATGGCGACATGCTTAAAGAGACAAATAAGCGGATTCTGTCCATGGCGATGGCATTTGTTATGGCGGGTTCCTGCGTTTTTGGGGCACTGGCAGAACCGACAGATTCCCAGGCGGCAAAAAAACCAAAATTAAAAACCAAATCTGTATCTCTGAATGTAGGTAAGAAAAAGACGATCCAGATCACAGGAAAAAGAAAAAAAGCGAAGTACACCTTCAAGGCTTCCAACAAAAAGATCAAGGTGAGCAAAAAGGGTGTCATAACGGCGGTTAAAAAAGGAACCGCAAAAGTAAAGGTTAGTGAGACATATAAGAAGAAAAAGAAAACCATCGGAACCGTTAAGGTAACGGTAAAAACGAAAGCGGTTCCGAAAAAAACCGTGACTCCACAGGTTTCAGCAACACCTGTAGTAAGCGCATCGGCTACACCAGCAGCAAGTCCGTCAGCGCCGGCAGTGCAGTCCGAAGCACCCACCGTGGAGCCAACTCCAGTAGTCAGACCGACGATAGAGCCTGCCTATGAAACGAAGACGCTGGATTTTGAAGGCAGCACGAGTAAAGTCGTGGAGTCAGAACTTACGGTACCGATGGAAAAAGCGATGATTTATGGCGGGTTGTGTACTGTGTCAGCTGAGTTTACCCAGGAGACGGGAAGTGCACAGGATATCTCCGTTGGCTATGACGGCACATATCTGAGTTTTAAAAAGAATGGTGCATACATAGACAAAAATTCTTTTAAGGATGAAGCTATATCGGATGCCCAGACCTTTAGCTGCCCCAGCGGTGAGAAGACGAAACAGGAGTTTACTTTTGAAGTACCAAAGTACTCAAAGGACTTTAACCTTAAGATTAGTGGAGCAGGAAAGTTCACAGTGGAAAATGTGACTGTAAAAACCCAGCCTTTTGCCAGCGCGGATTACGCGTCCATGGTGGCGAATTCTACCGCTTCCACTGGCAACAATGCCAGGATCAAAAAGGCGATTGCAAAAGCTGAGGCAGGTGAGGACGTGACCATTGCTTATCTGGGCGGTTCAATAACAGAGGGATTCGCTGCTTCTGAGACAGATAACAGTGACTGTTATGCAGAAACTTCTTACAAGCAGTTCAAAAAGATATTTGGTGCCGGAGACGGAAGCAATGTACATTTTATCAATGCGGGTATGAGCGGAACACCGTCTTCCCTTGGTATCGTGAGATATCAGCGCGATGTGCTGGATCAGATGAAGACAGGTGAGTATCCAGACATTCTTTTTATCGATTTCGCGGTAAATGACGGTAACGACGCAGATACGTATGAGAGTGTGATCCGTACCGCATTGGAGCAGGGATCCGCAGTTGTGCTTATGTTTGTACTTTATACAGGTGGATGTGCCCATGAAAAAGAATATACCCAGTATGGAAAATACTATGATCTTGCTATGGTGAGTCCGGCTCAGGGGATGGCTTCCTGTAAGAAAGAAGAATTTGACAAGTGGTTCTATTGGATTGAAGGAAATACGGACACGTCTTATGGGCATCCTGACGTGGGTGGCCACAGATATATGGCAGATTGTATCACAAATATGTTTTTAACTATTGATCAGGAGGAGGAAGAAGAGGATAATATCACCGATGTCAATGAGATTGATCCAAAGACCAGTGATAAATTCCAGGGAATGAAGACGTTGTTATCTTCCACCGATCTTTCACAGAGCCCGTCGGTAAAATCCGTTGATCCAGGCAGCTTCTCTATGTTGACAGACAGCGCACAGAGCACACTGCAGTATATCAAGGATGGAAAGGAAAATATGCAGTGGTTCCCGGATGTGTGGATGCACACATCATCCACAGGAAGTGACAGTTTTAAGGCGACGATTAACTGTCGGAGCCTTATTGTGGCATATAAGATGCCATCTGGCACTTCAGGAAAAGCAGATTGCTACATCGACGGAAAACGGGTCGGCACCATGGGAGGCAGCGGCTGGAACAATGCCGGTCTGCTCCGTGCACTCCAGGAAGATGAAGTGAAAGAACATGAACTGGAGATTCGTATGCAGGATGGGGATGAAAAGAAACCATTTACCATATTTGCGATCGGGTATTGTGACTAAACCAGAAACTGTAAGTTTCAGATAGAATAAAAAATGCTTTCGCCAGGCCGGAAGGCTTTGCGAAGGCATTTTTTAAAGATGGGACATTCGTAGGATATAAATACCTGTTCTGGCTGACAGTTTTAAAAATCTGCTGGTACTGACATAAAAAAATCTTGTATCTGCGAAAAAATTATTATATAATATTTTTGATATTATTATAAGGAGGAATGACACATGTCATATGTAGATGAGGTATTGGCTCAGCTGATCGAAAAGAATCCTGCCGAGCCGGAGTTCCATCAGGCAGCCAAAGAGGTTCTTGAATCTCTTCGTCCTGTTGTGGAGAAGAATGAAGAAAAGTTTCGTAAAGATGCGTTGTTGGAGCGTCTGACCAATCCGGAAAGACAGATCAAGTTCCGGGTGCCATGGGTAGACGATAATGGTAATGTACAGGTAAACACCGGTTACCGTGTACAGTTTAACAGTGCCATCGGACCATATAAAGGTGGTCTTCGTTTCCATCCTTCTGTAAATCTTGGAATCATTAAGTTTCTTGGATTTGAGCAGATTTTCAAGAATTCCCTTACAGGTCTTCCGATTGGCGGCGGAAAAGGTGGATGCGACTTTGATCCAAAGGGAAAATCTGATAGAGAAGTTATGGCGTTCTGCCAGAGCTTTATGACGGAACTGCAGAGGCATATCGGTGCAGATACCGACGTACCTGCTGGAGATATCGGTGTAGGTGCGAGAGAGATCGGTTTCATGTACGGACAGTACAAGAGGATCCGTAACTGTTATGAAGGTGTCCTGACAGGAAAGGGACTTACTTTTGGCGGATCTTTGGCTAGAACAGAGGCAACCGGATATGGCCTTTTGTATTATACAGAAGAAATGCTCAAATGCAACGGTATTGATATCGCTGGAAAAACCATAGCAGTCAGCGGTTCTGGTAATGTTGCGATTTATGCAACCCAGAAAGCACAGCAGCTGGGCGCTAAGGTTGTTACTGTTTCAGATTCTACTGGCTGGGTATATGATCCAGAAGGAATCGACGTTGCGCTTCTGAAAGAAGTAAAAGAAGTAAATCGTGCAAGACTGACTGAGTATGCAGAGAAGAGATCTTCTGCTCAGTATCATGAGGGAAAAGGCGTATGGTCTGTAAAGGTTGATATTGCTCTTCCTTGTGCAACACAGAATGAGCTTCTGATCGATGATGCCAAAGCGCTGGTAGCTAACGGCGTACTGGCTGTGGCAGAGGGTGCGAATATGCCTACCTCCATT
>JAAVZE010000071.1 GCA_022791495.1 Eubacterium sp. | reverse complement strand
TGCCGGAGGTGTCAGTGTCACCTATGAGGCGACCAAAGAGAATCCGACGGCTCAGGAGATGAGCGATACGGTTTATAAGATGCAGAAACGTGTGGAAAATGAAAGTACGGAGGCATCTGTGTACCAGGAGGGAAGCAACCGTGTTACGGTAGATGTACCGGACGTAGAGGATCCCCAGGCAGTGCTGGACAAGCTGGGGAAAGCCGGCGCGTTGGAATTTGTGCTGCAGACGGACTGCCAGATCGCTGAGGATAAAACCGCCACATATGACAAAGAAAAAGTACTGCTGGACGGATCTATGATCTCCACCGCGGAGGCGACAACCCAGCAGGACAGCCAGACCGGAGTGGCAGAGAATGTGGTTAAGATCACATTTAATGGAAAAGGCGCAAAAAAGTTTGGCAACGTCACCAGTGACCACGTAGGAGAAGCTCTTTCCATTATCTATGACGGCAAAGAGGTTTCTTCACCGGTGATCCAGACAGCGATCACAGATGGTGTCGCTGTTGTTTCTGGAAGCTTTGATAAATTTTCAGACGCAGAGGATATGGCAGCTACTCTTCGTATCGGTGCTCTTCCTCTGGAGCTGAAAAATATCCGTTCCAACATCGTGGGAGCAAAGCTTGGCTTCACATCACTGGAGACCAGTCTCTATGCAGGTCTCATCGGATTTATCCTTGTCATTATCTTTATGATTGTGATGTATCGTCTGCCAGGTGCCGCTGCATCCCTTGCACTGGTTCTTTATGTGGCAGCCACACTGCTCGCCCTGAATGCCCTGGATGTCACCCTTACCCTTCCGGGTATCGCTGGTGTTATCCTTGCTATCGGTATGGCGGTGGATGCCAACTGTATTATATTTACCCGTATCCGTGAGGAACTTGCCACTGGCAAGACTGTTCGGTCGGCCATCAAGATCGGTTTTGAGAAGGCGCTCTCCGCGATCATCGACGGTAACGTAACGACATTGATCGCCGCTGTTGTACTCTACATTAAGGGATCGGGAACGGTAATGGGATTTGCCCAGACCCTTGCTATTGGTATTATTCTTTCCATGTTCACCGCGATCTTTGTCACCAGATGGATTCTGTATGGACTGGTTAGTCTGGGACTGGATAATCAGAAGTTCTTTGGTGTCCAGAGAGAGAGAAAAGCAATCAATTTTGTTGGAAATTTCAAAAAATATATCGTTATTTCAGGAGCACTGTTCCTGCTCTGCATCGGAGGCCTGATTTTTAATAAAGTGCAGACCGGACAGATTCTGAATTACAGCCTTGACTTTATTGGCGGTTCTTCTACTTCTATCACCTTTGATGAAAATGCCCAGGGTTTTGATGGCAGCGGAAATGCCAGTGCAGATTTCAAGACCGAGGTTACCGATGCGGTCAAGACAGCAGCTGGTGTGCCGGATGCAGAGATTTCTGATGTCGCCGGAGAGAGAACACTGATCATTCGTACGGTGGATCTGACAGAGGATCAGCAGAAGACCGTTGTGACTGCTGTCGGTGAAAAATATGGTGTGGCAAAAGAAAATATCGAGATTGAGACGATCTCAGCTTCGGTAAGTAACGAGATGAAGACAGATGCTGTGATTGCGGTGATCATCGCGGCGATCTGTATGCTGATCTACATCTGGATCCGTTTCAAGAACCTTGCTTTCGGTGCCAGCTCCGTACTGGCTCTGATCCATGACGTGATCGTCGTGCTGATGGTGTACGCAGTGGGAAGTGCTTTTATCTCTGTGGGAAGTACGTTTATCGCATGTATGCTTACCATCGTTGGTTATTCTATCAATGCCACCATCGTTATCTTCGACCGTGTCCGTGAGAACCGGAAGAAAGCGGGAAGCCGCGCAGAGGTTGCGGATATCGTAAATGAGAGTATTACCCAGACACTGAGCAGAAGTATCAATACTTCTATCACGACGCTTATCATGGTAGTGGTTCTGGCGATCATGGGTGTGGATGCGGTTCGTCAGTTTGCGATTCCACTGATCGCAGGTATCATTTCAGGATGTTATTCTTCCGTATGTCTGGCAGGTACCGTATGGTTCTTCCTGAACAAAATAAGCAAAAAGAAAGCGAAAAGTAAATAAATATCAATCCTGATTTTTTCAATGGATGAAAATAGAAAAGATGCACATACTATGGGAAAATGGTATGTGCATCTTTTTTATCTGATTGGAAAGTTTTTCATGGTAAAGGAGAATACCTGCGTATTTCTGGTATACGGTATGTTATTCAGTGTGCACGGAATGGAGAAGAAAGATATGGAAAAAACTGTTGGAAAACGAAGTGTTCAGTTTGAGGTTCCGCCCTGTATCATCGGCGCAGCGTCAGTGGCCGGAGAAAAAGAAGGAAATGGGGCCTTTGGAAAATATTTTGATTTTGTGGAGACCGATCCCCTTTTTGGCGGCAGCACCTGGGAGGAAGCTGAAAGTAAGATGCAGCATATCGCGGCGGACATCGCGATACGCAATGCCGGTCTGGAACCTGGGGATATCCGTTACATTATTGCCGGGGATCTGCTGGGGCAGCTGATCGCTACTTCATTTGGAATCATGAATTTTAATATCCCGATGTTTGGAGTGTATGGCGCCTGTTCCACCATGGGAGAATCCATGGGTATCGGTTCTATGCTGGTGGAGGGCGGTTTCGCGGACTATGTGGTGGCTCTTACTTCCAGTCATTTTGCCAGTGCGGAAAAACAGTTTCGCTTTCCCTTAGCATACGGAAACCAGCGGCCCTACTCATCCACATGGACGGTGACAGGAAGCGGAGCTGTGGTGCTAGGAAAAGGAGATGGCAACTGGAAGCGCAAGGAGATGGGATACGTACAGATATCCGGACTGACAACAGGGGTTATCACGGACTATGGAATTAAGGACAGTATGAATATGGGGGCGTGTATGGCGCCGGCAGCCTGTGACTGCATTTTAAACAATCTGAAAGATTTTGGAATCCAGCCTGATTATTATGATAAGATCATTACCGGGGATCTGGGAACCATCGGACAGCGTATCCTGAAAGACATGCTGCTTGGCTATGGCTACGATATCAGCAAACAGCACATGGACTGCGGCACAGAGATATACTACAACGAAGAGCAGGATACCAATGCCGGCGGAAGCGGTTGTGGCTGCAGTGCGATTACCCTTACAGGTTACATTCTCAATAAAATGCGAAAGCACGAATGGAAGCGGGTTCTCTTTGTGCCGACGGGAGCGCTGCTATCTACGGTCAGTTTTAACGAGGGAAATAGTGTACCGGGCATCGCTCATGGGGTAATGCTGGAGATCGCACGGTAGGAAAGGAGCAGGAATATGGATTACTTGATTACTTTTTTGGTAGGCGGCGCCATCTGCGCAGTGGTGCAGATCGTCATGGACAACACAAAACTTCTTCCAGGGCGGATCATGGTCATCCTGGTATGCCTGGGAGCGGTGATGAGCGCCGTCCGTATCTATGAGCCCTTTGCTAACTGGGCAAAGGCTGGTGCCACGGTTCCTCTGATCGGTTTCGGGCATCTTTTGTTTAAGGGGGTCAAGGAAGCTGTGGACAGCCAGGGGTTTGTGGGAATCTTTTACGGTGGTCTGGAACAGGCTGCGGTGGGGATCGCAGGAGCTTTGATCCTGAGTTTTCTGGCAGCACTGGTGTTTAAGCCGAAGATGTCGTAGGGAAGAAGATGATAATTTAAAGCCATGGAATGTGGAAGTATCGCATTTCATGGCTTTTTATGAAAACAACATGTTTCAGTAAATATTATTCTTAGGTATTATGGGAAAATATCCCCCAATTTTTGGCTTTAATATCCACTAATATTTATGATAACATAACAAATAGTATCTTTTCAGTAAACTAAATGTCTTATACTGGTAGTTGAGAAAACCACTACTGGAGGAATCACACGCTTTCCCAACAGGATTGATTAATGATAACTATATAGAAAAAGGATGGATATACAATTTATTTTGATGGAGATGCTAGAAGAAAAGTTGATATGGAGTGTGATTATTTTTTGAAAAGGAAAATGTGTTTATTAAAGGATACTATATTGTTCCTGATGTTGTTAGAAGAATTAATGTTTTATGAAGAAATTTTAAATTTTATACAAAGAGATTATAGTTAGTATGGGAGGTGTATACATATAGAAGATACATGTATACAATTAGTGGAAAATAGATAAAAAAGAATGCTGAAGGAGTTGAGTGATTATGAACAGGGTAAGATTTAAATCAGAAATAAAAACAATTATTACAAAATATACAAAGAAGCTGTGGATGATAGTATGCGATTTGAGGAATTAGAAATAGATTCTTTGGTATATGTTCAGATGATTGTAGAATTGGAAGAGTTGTTTCACTGTGAGTTTCCAGATAAATTTTTATTATTATTGGAAAATGAAAAGACAATAGAAGAGTTTATAAAAGAGATGGAACAGCAAGTATGATAAGAGAGATAGCTTAAAAACATAGAAACTGGAGAAAATGAATGAAAAAATTCTACATCGTTACCTTATTTGTTATCCTGCTGCAGGTTTGCTTTTTCATCGGGATGAGTTTTTCATATTCAACTTAAAGATTAGTTAACAGCTTTATATTTATTAAAAATTGAAAGTTTTTTACTAAAATAAGGGAAATTTGGAATAAACGGATAGAATTGTGATTGAAAATGTCTTTTTCTTAACTTTAGTGCGAAAAAAACTCTGTTCAGTAAAAAAATTAAAGTTTTTATTTCGAATGTTATATAATATTCCTAGAACGATGTGTGAAGGAATTTGGCATTATTATTCATTGTAAAAATGAATGTAATGGACTAAGATGTTTTTATAAGGAGAGTTACAAGAAGATGAAAGAGATAAAGAACAAAGATATTGGATTTCGAATTATGGAGCTACGTCTTGACCGGGGATATTCCAGAGAACGTCTGGCAGAAAGAGCAGGAATCTCATCCAAATTTCTGTTTGAAATTGAGCGCAATGAAAAAGGATTCTCAGCAAATACGTTGATAAATCTGGCAGAAGCATTGGATGTAAGTGCTGATTACATCATGACTGGACATGGAAGTACTAAGTTTGATGAAGGGATTGCAGAGGCTTTAGAAAAGTTTGAACCGAGCATTTTGGAAAAAGTAGAAGCTTTGTTGAAACTTGCATACGAGATTGCACACTGTAATTAAGGGGGGAGAAATATATATATTTCTTTGGATATCGTAAATACATTTTGGTCAACACCTTAAAGCAAGGGAACGGAGTAGAAGCTTTAAGGTGCTTTATTTTATAAGAATTTATGAGAAGTATAAATTTAAAATACAGACTAGCCATCCTATCCATAATTTGGTACAATGAAAATAACGGTTATGCTGCTAAATGTAATGTTGAATTTGTCAAAAAACAGAGAAAGGGGGAACGAAATTATTCACGTACCAAATTCGGATTTACATTTAAGTAAGAAGCAATAAATTTTGCACAAACCAAATGGAGGTTTACAAATTTAGGAAAGGAAGGTATCATGACGAAACAAATCAAATCAAAATTGTATGTAATGGGTATGCTGATCATCCTGGGGGTGATTGCTTCACTGGCAAGGTTTGACGAAACCTTTGCTGCCGATAAACTGGTAAGTGGCTCTGTGAGAAGTTCTTCCAACAACAATCCGATTATGGATCATAAGTTTGGGGCAGATCCTTTTGCCATGACTTACAACGGAAGAGTATATGTTTATATGACGAATGACAGCGAATGCTATGACAACACGAATAAAGATGGAAGTGGCAATCCTACAGCTGCCAATAAGTATAGTACCATTTCGACGCTCACAGTTTCATCTTCTAGTGATATGGTCAACTGGGTTGACCACGGGGAGATTAAAGCAGCTAATCTTACATCCTGGGCAAGAAATTCCTGGGCGCCGGCTGCGTGCTGGAAGCGCATCAATGGCAAGGACAAGTTTTTCTTATACTTTGCTGATAATGGCAACGGCATCGGTGTTCTGCAGGCAGATTCACCGCTTGGACCATTTACTGAGCCGCCGACAGGAAGCCATCTGATCCGGCGAGGATCCCAGGCTGCCCAGGGAGTGGAGTGGCTGTTCGATCCGGCCGTGCTGGTTGACGATGATGGAACGGGATATCTGTATTATGGCGGAGGCATACCAGGAGGGGATAATGCTTCCCAGAATCAGAAAAATTATCCTGGAACTGCAAGAGTGGTACGTCTGGCAGACAATATGGTTCAGCTGGCAGGAAATGCGGTGACGATCAATGCACCAGGTCTCTTTGAGGATTCTGGAATACATAAGAAGAACGGAAAATATTACTATACGTATTGTTCCAATTTCTCAAATAACCTTTCGATAACCGGCAATGGAAACATATGCGCGATGGAAAGTAACAGCCCGATGGGGCCATTTACCTATGTTGGAATCGTGCATGAAAACCCTTATACATATTTTAGAATTGGTGGAAATAATCATCATGCCTTTTTTGAGTTTAATGGAAGTACTTATCTGACATACCATGCACAGACACTGACCAAAGCGCTGGCGTTCTCGGCTAACTGCCAGGGATATCGTTCGACACATATGGATAAAGTTTCTTATGATTCCAATGGACATATCAAAATGGTTAAGGGAACCTATCAGGGAGTGGCACAGACGAAGAATCTCGATCCTTATGTGAGGAATGAGGCAGAGACTATTGGCTGGAGCAGCGGGCTGAAAACCAGTATGACCTGGCAGCCGGGGTCCTTTATCCAGTCATCCAATATGAAAGTTTCCCACATTCATAACGGGGACTGGCTGGCTGTATCTGATGTCGACTTGAAGACGGGACTGAAATCTATCACAATAGGCGCCCAGCCCGTAAACAGCGGTGGAAAAGTAGAGGTAAGACTGGACAGCCGGTATGGCACTAAGCTGGGAGAAGTACAGATTAACGGAAGTTCAACAGCATGGAAAGAATATTCCGCTTCTCTTTCAACGGCAACAGGTGTACATGACATCTATTTTGTTTTCGCAGGTTCATCTTCCGGCGAACTTTTCTATCTGGACTATTGGAAGATGTCAAGAACAAATACCACAGTAGACGTGCCCGCACCATCCGGGGACGAACTGGTAAAGAACGGGAACATCGAGGATGGGCTGACGAACTGGAACAGTTTGTATGGATCTAATCTGAGCCTGGGTTATGTGACGGTGCATTCGGGAAAACTTTCCCTCAAAGCAGCGGGAAGAAAAATGACATCTGCCGGAGCGGTGCAGGATATGACAGGCCGTTTTGAGAAAGGAAAGACCTATCAGGTCAGTGCTGCAGTGCGGTACAATCTGTCAGAGAATCCGGGTGCAACCGGCCAGACGAAGTTTTTCATGAGTATCATTTACGGAGACGGGAAGATCGAAAATATGGCCTCTGTGACAACTGCTGGTGACAAATGGGCATTGATCGATGGCAAATATACAGTTCCTTCGGGGGCTGATTTAAGCAATGTAAGAGTGTTTATCGAGACCGCTTACAAGGCGGATCCTGTTGCCCAGGATCTGGTGTCCTTCTTTGTGGATGATGTTTCTATAAAGAAAACGGCAGACCAGGTTCAGAGCAGCAGTGGCTCCCTGTCTGACGGCTGGTATTACATTAAAAATACGAATTCTGGCAAATATCTGCAGACAGCAGGCAACAAAGGCGGAGACGGTGTGAATGTAGAGATCGGAACTGGTTCCGCATCTGCAGGACAGAAATGGTATCTTACGAACCTTGGAAACGGATACGTGACGTTGAAAAACGGGCTGGGATATATGCTGGATGTACAATACGGTGCCAACAGTGACGGAGCTAATATTCAGACCTATTCAGCAAACGGTGCAGAAGCCCAGATGTTCAAGATCCAGAAAACGTCTGTAGCAAATACTTTTGGTATAACGACAAAAGTGACAAAAGATACAAAGGGACTTGATGTGTACAACTTTGGTAAAACCGATGGCACCAATGTATGCCAGTGGCAGTATAATGCAACATCGAATCAGACCTGGAGTTTCGAGGCGTGCAGCAGGTAATATAGTTGCTACTGACCACAATTTGCAAGTGGTCAAAACATCATAAGCAGAAAGAAGCCATGTGCAAAAGCGATAGAATCGCTGGCGCACATGGCTTCTTTAAAATTTAATGTGATATCTACATTAATTTGTTGTAATGGAGGGAGCATCCCATGAACTAGAAAATAAGAAAAGTGCAACGCAGATAAATATCAATAATCCCAAAAGGATCAAACAAATTTTTACCTTTTTCGGTATGCCATCGCCTTTGTATACCTCATCACTGTAATCCTCACAGAATAAATCCTTTATATCCTCTGTCGAGCGCTCTGGATGATTGTCCCAATAGGCCGACATCTCATTATACAGGTTTTTTCTGTGTTTTCTGCCCTCAAAAAAGGGATACTGGGAAAGTGGATATGCTTGTCTGGTAAGCTTCTTCAATTCTTTTTTCTGGTTCATAGAAGTCTCCGTCATCAACTAAAAGTTCCGTTTTTGCTGCATGTAATAGAAATAGTTTTGCCTTTTACAATTGTTTTATATTTCATTTTGATCGTTCCTGTGGCGGTGCTCCCGGAGTGGGAGTGTTTTTCGCTGTAAAGGGAATAAGCGGAGTTGTAGATCAACAGCGTTGCCCTGGAATCTGCACACACGGCGCTGAATCCGGTAATGTAGCGGAAGGTTCCCGTCAGGGAATACGTCCAGCACAGGGAATTACTGGAATTGTAATATGAGGTAGATTTTGTTTTGTCTACTGTAGCCGCAGTGGCGCTATAGGGGGTGATGGAAAAGGGGGACACAGAGGGGGATTCTGTTATCGTCTCTACATAATATCCTCCGTCAGCGTCTTTTGTAATGGCAGTCTTGGCCTGGGGCGCCGGGGTGGCTGCCGAAGCAGTGGATGTATGTACAAAGCAGGTGATCAGTGTCAGCGCAAATAAAATGGATAGTATTCTTTTCATTGGTATCATCTCCTTAATTAAATGTGTACTTCCCGTAGGGAGTATGAGTATAATTTAGTGGTGGCGGGCTGGTATCTGTCGTATCTTTCTGGTCTATATAGTCTGTGTAGTGTCCCTTTGAGTGACCATACGAATTTGTGACATAATCGACGGTAAATAATATGATCGATAACGTTATGAGGACAGAGAAAAGGATAACAAGCCGGTACAATAATATACTTCGTCTCTTTAACATATCGGAGGAAGAAAAAGATTCGCGGAGTTCCGTTGGTGTTCCGAATCTGTGAACAATATTATCATAGGAACAGCCGGGATGAGATTCCGCGTAACACAAAAGGGCGTCTTCTACATCCTGAAGGAACTGCTTTTTTAGTTTTTTGTCTCCGTGATAAACGTGTCGTACTTGGCGAAGATATTTTTTTAGCACTTTATTATCCAAGATCTGGTCCTCCATCACAATTTTACATGGTATTTTCAATAATCTTATCTACAGCACCAGTTATGGAAGCATATTCCTGCATAAGATTCTGCAGGTGTTCCTGGCCGGAAGTCGTGATTTCATAGTACACACGTGTGCGGCGGACACCTACTTTTACCTGGTTGCAGATCAAATATCCATTTTGTGTCAGGCGATATAATGTAGGGTACATCGTTGCCTCTTTCAACTCATATTCGCCGTCGCTGTATTCCTCAAGCTCCTGGGATAATTGATATCCGTACTTTTGCCCCTTTTGTAATAAAAGAAGCAGAACGAGTTCAATCGTACCCCGCTTCATATTATTTTGCTTTCGAGTTTGTTTTGTCATAGATACCAGCCTTTGGGTTTGTCTTATATTTTATGTTACTGGTAAGAGAGAATAAATATATTGTAACTGTAAATAAGAAAAAAGTCAAATGTTTTATGAAAAAAATACTTTTATATAAATAGTATTTGACAAATATATATTATTGTTGTATATTTATACCAGGCAATAAGAAGGAGCAAGAAGAGAGAATGTTCTTGTTGCCGGTATGCTATGTCACTGAGTTCGGCAAATATCAGTGACATAGCATAAGGGATTTGCGCGAAGGCAAAGTGAGGATAATCGTTGAGCCTGCTCATAAGATATCCGAGCGCGCCCGTGAACCCAAGCAGTCTCATGAAGCATAACGCTTGTGGTTTAAAAAGGGGAGGTGAAAGAATGTATAAGAATATTACGTCTGTTTACAGAGAAGAAATTGAAAAAAGCGTTCTTTTCATATGGTAGTGCAATACCGAAAAGAACGCCGAGATACATAACATTTATATTATCTATGAATTATGAAGGTATGTCAAGAGAAAACAGGAAATTTATCTGAATATAAAAAACGAAAGGAATGATAGATATGAAAAGATTATTGAGAAATGGTAAAAAAGCGGTGGCAGGGCTGGTTCTGACCATGATGGCAGTCTGCATGGTTTCATCTGTATCCCAGGGAGCTAATAGCATTGATCGGTATGGATCAAGAATGAAGGATTCAAAGGGATATTGCAGTTATACGAAAGTGTCAGCTTACGATGACAGAGGATATGCACTCAATTTAAAGGTGGGAGCTAAAATTGGAAACGGAATTTGGGCATATAATAGCGGTAGTGGGACAGTAATAGTTAAATCAGCGTATAGTTCCAATGCTGGAACAGCCTGGCACAGTTATCAGATCGGCAGTGGTAGTAGAGTAGAGTGGTCAGGTAATTAATAAGTTCTGGTTTTGGCGCCCGTTGGTCCTTAGTTTTAGATTAGGAGCAGCCCATGAGAAAAATAAGATTTATGACCGAAGAATTTTTCCGGAGTTTTCATAAGAGTCTATTGAAGAATCTGTTGCTGATGGTGATGTTTTCCATCAGTCTTGTGATGACGGTGATCATGGGCTCCTACTACTTTGATCTGGGAGACCGATATCCTGATATAACACAGCAGGTGGGGGACAGAACCTGGTGTCCTTTGGAGCTTATGGCGGAAAATGACAGGGAGATTGAAGATTGTCTGATGACTGTCACGGGTTGCCGTAATATGATGGATTATTATGAAACCATAAGGTCCTCTAAGAACTGTCCCATTATTTCAGTGCAAATACCAGGTATTGCTATGAAAGAAGAGGATGTAAAGCGTTTTTTCGGTGAAAGAAGTTATTTGAATTTTTTGCTGGAGACACGGAGAGAGGCATTTATGGGGGAGTTTGGGGATGAGGGGGTATGCAGTCAGCTGGAGCTGCAGGGAGCACGGGTTGACTTGGGAGCTTACCGTTATTTTGGCCTCAGAACCCAGGAGGGAGAGGGATTCGCGGAGCAGAATCTGAAACTGGAGCACTGGTCGGATCCCATCCCTGTTCTTCTGGGAAGCGACTACAAGGAGATTATGAAACCGGGAGATGAGTTCAGTCTCCGGTGTTGGGGATATGTTTACCCCTGCAGGGTGGCAGGCATCTTGGAGAAGGGGGCCATGATCCCGGAATATCCGGCTTCTCCTAATACCGATTTTTGTCAGCTGGATTCCCGGATACTTTTACCTTTTGGCATTCAGGTGTCAGAACCTGCAGAGGCAGTAGATGAGATCAAAAAATATGCATATCTTTCTTACTTGAGTTTAGAAGCTGGAATTGCACAGATTCCGGAAGGAAAAGTGAAAGAACAGGTCGCAGTGTTCCGGGATGTGGGAAAAGAGTTTGAACTTCCGCCGGTTCAGGTGATAGGAACCACCATGGGTGTGGATCTTCTGCGGAAGGAATCTGTTGTCAGCATTAGAATCCTGCTAATCTTGTCTGTTACTCTGTCTAGTTTTACGCTGTATGGCATTTTTATCACCTTTTATGACAAGATACAGTCCAATAGCAGGGTATATGGTATCTATTTGATGAATGGATGTTCTCTGGGAATGATCCTGGTACCGCTTCTGTTAGAGATTGCCGTGATTCTCCTACCTGGAGTTTTGACAAGCAGATTTGTGTTTGTAAGAGATAGTGTGGATTATATGTCAGGAGCTATCATGAGAGCGG
>JAAVZE010000070.1 GCA_022791495.1 Eubacterium sp. | reverse complement strand
TCTTCTATATCCAAATCGTAATCTGAATCTTCATCTTCGTAAAATAATTCATCATCAAATGTATCTTCAGCCGCAAATAATACTATTGAATTTGAATTTCCAAATATACCACTTAACATAGCTAAAATGATTGCCAGACATAAAAATCTTAATTTTTTTATTTTCATTATGTATCTCTCCTTTATTTTGCTTACACACAACTGTTTTCATTAACTTGAATTCTTTTTTCTGCGTTCTTTTCAATATATCATCCGTCAATGACTACCTTATGAAAAGAACGCAGCACACAATTTCTTCTCTGCAACCATACATAATCTGCATTCTTTCACCTCACTTCCCTTGTAGCTCAACGGCACAAATTTGAACGCCATTGAGCCACACCCATAGCCTAACACTACTCCCCTATTATAACACATAAATCCCCCGATTTACTCAAAATGGCTCCAACGACATAAACTTGCGACAAACGTCACTTTTCACAACGAAATAGCGTTTATTCATAAAAAATTTTTTTGGAGTTGTAGGATGCAGTGACTCCCATCCTCTCTCCAATTGCCAAGCCATGCAAGCTCGATTCCGGAAACTCCGTTTCCTTCATCTCCCTTCGGCTGATCGCCGTATACATTTCCCTTAAAACTCTGCTTAACTACTGTCAGCCATGCAAGCTCGATTCCGGAAACTCCGTTTCCTTCATCTCCCTTCGGCTGATCGCCGTATACAAAAAGAAAAGAACACCCTGCTGCAAGCGAGCTTGCGCAGGGCGTTCTTTTCTTTTTGTGCATGGCTTGACAGTTACCGGAAAAATTCGTGGCAGCCGTAGGTCATTATTTTTCTCAATGCCCGGTCAAACCAGGCCACATTGGATGGACTGGAAGCGCTGCGGCACATGAAATATAGTGCCCCGTTGGAGTAATCTTTGCCTTCTAATGCTTTTTTTACTGCTTTCTTTGTCTTTTGGGAAACAGTTACCCTATAGTATCTGCCATTTTGGATCGGAGAGAACTGCCGATGGGCAAATACGACGGCTTTTATCGTATTAGGGAAATGTTTGGATTTGACGCGGTTCATGATCACATTTGCCACCAGGATCCGTCCTTTCAGATCCTGGTCTCCCGCTTCTGCCTCCACAATCCTCTCAAGTATTTTTCGCTCTTCCCGCTTCTTTTCGCGGATACGCTCTTTTCTCTGACGCTCCTTTTCCAGCTTATGATCCCGTTCCTTTTCTTCTTCTTCGTTTATACTGGAGTAATACTCATTGTTTTTTATCCTTTCCTGCGCTTTTATGTTGGCATACTCGACACGTGCTGCCAGCTCCGCTGCCGCTGCCTCATTTTCTTCAATAATCATCTGTGGCTTAATCGCTACCGTATAGGCTGCCGTCTCCTTGGCCTTAGGAGTGTTGTTCCAGGCGCCAAGGATTTCAACCACAAACATAATGTACAATATCATTACAAAAACTTTAATTCTTTTCATACACTCTACCTCACTTATTGTAGAGTATATGCAATTTTGTTAAATTTATTACAACTTTGTTACAATTTTTTTATTTTATGATGCAGAGTAGCAAAATGAAGAGTAATACACAGGTATCATTAAGGGCAAAAAACCTTTTCTCCCAAACATCAATTTTATATGTTTTTTATCTTAAATTCTCTCTCTGCCGCCCGCTTCTGATCCTTCTTAGCAATATCCTCCCGCTTGTCATAAAGTTTTTTACCCTTTGCCAGAGCAATCTCGATCTTGATCAGACTTCCCTTAAAATACACCTGCAGGGGCACAAGCGTGTAACCTTTTTGTGCCATTTTTCCAATCAGCTTTCGGATCTCACTGCGGTGAAGCAAAAGTTTTCTTGGTCTCAGAGGGTCTTTGTTAAAAATATTTCCTTTCTCATAAGGACTGACATGCATGCCGTATACAAATACCTCTCCTTTTTCCACACGGATGAATGCCTCCTTGATACTACAGTGGCCCATCCGTATGGATTTTACCTCTGTGCCGTGAAGCTCGATCCCTGCCTCATATTTATCTTCAATAAAATAATCATGCCATGCCTTTTTGTTGTTGGCAATCAGTTTTACGGTATCCTTCCCCATTTTCCTAAACCTCCTTCGGAATTATGAAATCTATTGTTCTTGCATTTATTCTCAATAAAATAATCATGCCATGCCTTTTTGTTGTTGGCAATCAGCTTTACGGTATCCTTCCCCATTTTCCTAAACCTCCTTCGGAATTACGAAATCTATTGTTCTTGTAAAGGTGTCTGCGTGCGCTGCCTGCACCTTTATCTTTTGTCCCAGTCTAAGCTCTCTGCCACTGTATTTTCCTATCACCCTGTAATTCTCACTGTCGTATTCATAGTTATCATCTTCCATATCTGCAAGACGGATCATGCCCTCTACGGTATTGGGAAGTTCCACATAAACTCCCCAGGAGGTCACGCCGCTGATCACGCCTTCAAAGATCTCCCCGATCCGGTCTTTCATATATTCTGTCTTTTTCAGCTTGTCCACTTCCCGCTCCGCCTCATCTGCCCGGCGTTCCAGATCACTGCTGGCCTTTGCCACGCCGGGAAGAATATCTTCATAATGCTGACGACGCCGTAGACTCATACCCCCACGCAGATTTTCTTTTATGATCCGGTGGATCTGAAGATCTGGATATCTTCGTATGGGCGATGTGAAATGGCAGTAATATTTGGTGGCAAGACCAAAATGTCCGTCATTCTCGGTAGAGTATCTGGCCCGTTTCATTGCTCTCAAGGTAATCCTGCTCAAAAATGTCTCTTCCTCAGAGCCCTCGATGCTCTCGATCAGCTTCTGGATCTCTCTCGGATGAACCTCTTCATTTCCCACTTTCAGCGTATAGGCAAAACTTCTTGCCAGCGCCGCCAGCTCCTTGATTTTCTCCAGATCCGGATACTCGTGGGTACGGTATACAAAAGGAATCTCCTGCCAGAAAAAATCCTCAGCCACTACTTTGTTCGCCGCCAGCATAAATTCTTCAATGATCCGGGTGGCTGTGTTCCGGTCATAGGGAACAATATCCAGAGGTTTTCCCTTTTTATCAACCACGATCTTGCATTCTGGAAAATCAAAATCAATGGATCCCTGTTTTTTACGGTTTTTGCGCAGTATCCCCGCCAGTTCTTTCATGTTCTCAAACATCGGCACCAGTTCCCGGAATTTTTCCCGTGCAGTCGCATCCTGCAAAGTAACAATGGCATTTACCTCTGTGTAACTCATCCTCCGGTCCACACAGATCACCGACTCCCCGATACGGGAATCCAGGATCTTCCCCTCTTTATTGTAAGAAATGATACAGCTCAGAGCCAGCCTGTCCACACCCTCATTTAAGGAACAGATTCCATTTGACAGCTTATGGGGCAGCATCGGAATCACACGGTCAGTAAGGTACACACTGGTTCCCCGCTTTAATGCTTCTCTGTCCAGCGCCGATGCTTCCGTGACATAATATGTCACATCTGCAATATGCACCCCCAGCTCAAAACCTCCGTCTTCTCTCCTGGTCAGCGTAATAGCATCATCGAGATCCTTAGCGTCCTCTCCGTCGATGGTCACAGTCTGGCAGCCACGAAGATCTATTCTGCCGGCAATCTCTTCACTGGTCACCTCAGAAGGAACCTGTGCTGTCTGTCGCATCACATCCTCCGGAAATTCTTCCGGCAGTCCAAACCCACGTATAATCGACAAAATATCCACTCCAGGATCGTTACTGTGCCCCAATATTTCTATGATCTTTCCCTCTGGATTTTTTACACCGTCTCCGAAATCCTCAATCTCCACGACGACCTTATGACCAGTAACCGCATCCATGGTCTTTCCTTTAGGGATATAGACATCACTGGCAAATTTTTCCTGGTCCACCACCACAAATCCAAAATGGTTATTTCTCATAAATGTTCCAACCACCGTCATATTTTTCCGCTCGATTATCTTTATGATCTTTCCCTCACAACGCTTTCTTCCATCGCCCTCCCGGAAAATCTGCACCATAACGATATCCCCATCAAAGGCATTGGATACATAGGGCTCCGGTATAAAGACATCTCCTTCCCGGTCCTCTACCCGCACAAACCCAAAGCCCCGGCTGGTAGCCATAAAGACGCCTGTATTCACATTTTCCTCTGGCAGCCGGTATCTCCCCGTCTTATCCAAGACAATCTTTCCCTCAGCCACCAATTCATCCAATATATCATGAAACTGTTTTCTCTCTTTTTTGGGCACGCCAAAGAGCAGTGCCATTTCTTTACCTTTTAACGGTTTATAATCATCTTCACATATGAAATGATATACCATTTGTTTTCTGTCCATTTTTTCCTCTCTTTCCCAGTTTCCGACTGTATCCAGCCAGCAGGAGGCACTAAAGAAAACCTCTGAAGCTTTCCTTACAAAGACTCTTCAGAGGTTACTGTGTATCTGGCTCAATTTTACGGGTATGGAATTTACATGTTCGCACAGAGTATAAGGGAAAGAATGATAAACAAAGCGCCAAGTATGGCGGTGATCTTTACCATCTTACCTTCTGTGGAACGTCCCTTATTCTTGCTCCAGTAAGTATCTGCGGCACCAGAAACGGCACCCAGCCCTGAATTTTTTCCTTCCTGCATCAAAACTACAACCACAATCGCAATACAGATGATAATATATAACACCTGTATCATTGTTTTAACCATTATAGACATCTTTTAGTCCTCCTATTTTCTATTTTTCTGAAGAAATGGTGGTATTTTAATTCCTTCCTGCATATCCTGGTTTTCTGACGGTGCTGCCGGCTTCAACGGAGTCACAGTTCTTCTCACAACCGGCATATCTTCAACAGTAGTCTGCTGAGCTGTCTGGGACACCGGAGACTGTCCTGCAGTGCTGCGTGGCTGATTCCCCATGCCGGATAAAAAGCTGGGTCTGCGCATCGTAGAAACCGTAGCGGAAGTCTCATTCAGAAAACTGCTTCCTGTGCTAAAGGAACGTCCAAAATGTGACATGGCATCTTTTTCTTCCAGCCCCGTAGCGATCACCGTAATGGTAACCGTATCAGAATGTTCTTCATCCATCATAGCACCGAAAATTATATTGGCATCTTCGCCTGTCATCTCCTGGACATATGTAGCAGCTTCGTTCGCCTCAAGCAATCCTATATCACCTGAAACATTTATGATAACATGAGATGCACCATCAATACTTGTCTCAAGCAGCGGGCTGGTGATGGCCTGTTGAACCGCATCGAGACATTTTGTCTCTCCCTTTCCGCTTCCAACTCCGATGTGTGCAATACCCTTGTCCTGCATAACAGTAACAACGTCTGCAAAATCGAGATTGATCAGTGCAGGCATATTGATCAGATCGGTAATACCCTGAACACCCTGCTGCAATACCTGGTCTGCCATGCAGAACGCCTCAGCCATGGATGTCCTCTTGTCGCTAATCTCAAGTAATTTATCATTGGGAACCACAATCAGTGTATCCACATGCTGCTTTAACTTGTC
>JAAVZE010000185.1 GCA_022791495.1 Eubacterium sp. | reverse complement strand
GGCGAGAAAATCATATTTGTTTTGATAAAAACCTGCGATACCGCACATTTGCTATGCTCCTTTCGGATTATTTCGGACAGGGACCCTGAATGACCGGCTGCAGCTGGCAGCTGTTCAGAGCCTGGCTGATGGTATCAGTCAACAGCTCCATATGGGCGATCATAGAGTTTGGTTTTGCCTTATAATTATCCTGTCCGAAAGGAATAAAATAGATATTTTTTGTATTTAATAGTATTCCAATGTTTTTTAGATTCATTCCCAGTGCATCGTTGGTAGAGAGTGCCACTACCAATGGACGATTGTTTCTGAGATGTGCCTTGGCGGCCATGAGTACAGGTGTATCGGAGATACCATTGGCAAGCTTGGAGAGGGTATTTCCGGTACATGGTGCGATGACCAGAAGATCAAAAAGGGCACCTGGTCCAATAGGTTCGGCATCTGGGATTGTAGTGATCGGCTTTTTGCCGGTAATCTCTTCAGCGCGTTTTAGAAAATCAGCGCATTTGCCAAAGCGGCTGTCCGTAGAAGCAGCGTGGTCAGAAAAGATCGGATACAGATTGGCTCCGGTATCTGCCAGCTTCTGCAGCTCCTGAAACACTTTTTCATAAGTACAATAGGAACCAGTGATGGCGATCCCAATATTTTTATTTGATAAATCTACAGGCATAATACATTTCCTTTCTAAATATATTTATGGATGATAACTTCTGTTTTACCCCACTCACTAAAGTTGAAAGTGATGGCAGATCTCAGTGGCAATAAGGCGTCCGGCAGTTTTTGGTGCATATTTTCCTGGGATCCCCGGACAGTTTACCAGGTGTTCTGATAAAGGAAGAGGTAGTTCCAGTGGACCGGAAGCGACCTGAAAGATAATGCAGTGTTTTGAAAAACACTGCCATAGCTCATTTCCCAGAGGCTGGCCGGGAACCGTATTGATCAGTGTATTGATATGTTTTAATCCGGGATGATCCTGAAACGAATTTTTGTCAGAAATAGTATTAAAATGAACAGACCGGGCGGCTCTTAAAGCGGCGGGATCTGTGTCGTAAATGTATATTTCCTCTGTGAAATTATGGAGGATTGAGGCAATCTCCCTGCCACATCTTCCGTAACCGATAATCAGAGTACGGAAGTCACCGGCGGAAAAGGAAGTCTGGGTAAACAAATGAACCAGAAGTCCCTCTGCGGTGAGCTTTGCATTTTTTTCTGCGAGGCCGGGAGCCGTAAGTACATCATAATATTTTATGCCATGGTCGGTACACCACCGGGTGACAGTTTCTGGAAGTGCCCCTCCTACCAGGATATGGGAAGGGGTTAGAAGCCCTAGAAAACTGTCAATATTAAGAGACGGTTTCAGGGAAGTGTTCATGAACTGCTGATCTTTTGTAAAGGGAATTCCGCAGATGATCAGACCGGAATCTGCAATTTCATCCCAGGAGGAACAGCATTGGGCACCTTTTTTTCCTAATTCGGCGCACACATATTCCATTCGCTCGTCCCCTGGAAGGACAGAGATTGATGGCTGCATGGGATCACTCCTGATAGAGTGTTTAAAAACAATATATGTCAGTTGTTTTTTGGGTGTGAAAATCTTGACATAAACATGAAAAACATATATACTTATTTTGTGTGAGACGAGGGCGGTACGTGCCGTCAGGCTACTCACATTTTTAAACATGCCGCTTAGGCGGCACAAAGGTTTTCATGACTAAAACACCGGGCTGTTGCTGCTTCGCAGCTTTACCAGCCCGCCATCATTCGGAATTCTCGCACTGCCTGCCGCATTGCTTCGTTCCTCATGATAGACGCTCGCACAATCAAGGAAAATATTTATGCTGGAATAATATTTCCATGACTTTGCTCGCTGTTTTAGTCACATTTCATATTTGTTAAGATTTCCGTGCAGCCGGGGAGATAGCGGTGCCCTGTACCTGCAATCCGCTATAGCAGGGGTGTTGTCTTGCCTAGGGTCTTTCGATGAGGAGCTGCCCTTTATAAGTGGCGTTGACATTCGGGTC
>JAAVZE010000069.1 GCA_022791495.1 Eubacterium sp. | reverse complement strand
TGAATGGATGTTCTCTGGGAATGATCCTGGTACCGCTTCTGTTAGAGATTGCCGTGATTCTCCTACCTGGAGTTTTGACAAGCAGATTTGTGTTTGTAAGAGATAGTGTGGATTATATGTCAGGAGCTATCATGAGAGCGGCATATGTGATTGCAGGTCTGGTGTTTGTGGCGGGCATAGGAGTTGTTGCGTTTCTAATGCGGGGTGTGGATACGGAGCATCTGATCCGCCAGAAAGATTAAAAAAATTTAAGAAATGTAATGAGGTAAAATATGAAAAGATTATTAAGGAATAGTAAAAAAGCAGTGGCAGGGCTGGTTCTGGCCATGATGGCAGTATGTATGCTTTCGCCTGTGGCCCAGGGATCTGTCGATCGGTATGGGGCAAGAAAAAAAGATTCAAAAGGTTATTATAGTTATACGAAGGTGTCAGGCTACGACGACAATGGATATGGGTATAAATTGAAAGTAGAAGCTAAAATGGCCGATGGTGAGTGGAGTTCCCGCACGGATTATGGGATAGTTGATATCCGTTCTAAATCCAGCAGTTATTTTGCAGATGCCAGACACAGATATCAAATTGGCAGCGGTAGCAGAATAGAGTGGAAACAGAATTGATTTTGGATTTGCTACTCTTTTGCTTCTTTGATTTAGGTTAGGAGTTGTCTATGAGGAAAATAAAATTTATGAGCGAGGAATTTTTCCGGAGTTTTCATAAGAGTCTGCTGAAGAATCTGCTGTTGATGGCTATGTTTTCGATCAGTCTTGTGATGACGGTGATCATGGGCTCCTACTATTTTGATCTGGGAGACCGCTATCTTGATTCAACACAGCAGCTGGGGGACAGAATCTGGTGCCCTTTGGAGCTTATGTCGAGTGAAGACAGTGAAATCGAAGATAGTCTGATGACGGTTATGGGCTGCCGGAATATGATGGATTATTATGAAACCCTCAGGTCATCCAAAGAGTGTCCCATTATTTCTGTGGATATACCAGACCTTTTTATGAAAGAAGAAGATGTAAAGGGTTTTTTCGGTGACAGAAGTTATAACAATTTTAAGCCAGAACCTCAGAGAGAGGCAGTTATGGCAGAGTTTGAGGATGAAGGGATATGCAGTCTGATACATATGAAAAGTGCGCGGATTGATTTGGGGGCTTACCGCTACTTTGGTCTAAAGACACAGGAGGGAGAGGGCTTCACGGAGCAGAATCTGAGGCTGGAGCACTGGTCGGATCCCATTCCTATTCTCCTGGGAAGCGACTACAAAGGGATCATTGAGCCAGGGGCTGAGTTTAGTATCCAGTGCTGGTTTTATGATTATCCCTGCAGGGTGGTGGGCATATTGGAAAAGGGGACTATGATCCCCCAGTACCCGGCTTCCGCTAATACTGAGTTGAGCCAGCTTGATTCCCAGATTCTTTTACCCTTTGGTATTCAGGTGTCTGAACCTGCTGAGACGGTAGATGAGATCAAAAAATATGCATATCTTGCTCTCTTAAGTTTGGAAGCTGGAATTGCACAGATTCCGGAAGGAAAAGTGAAAGAACAGGTCGCAGTGTTCCAGGATGTGGGAAAAGAGTTTGAACTTCCGCCAGTTCATGTAATAGGTACCACCATGGGGGTGAATCTGTTGCGGAAGGAATCCGCGGCCAGTATTAGAATCCTGCTGATCCTGTCGGCTACCTTGTCCTGTTTTACGCTGTATGGCATTTTTATCACCTTTTATGACAAGATACAGTCCAGCAGCAGGGTATATGGTATTTATTTGATGAATGGATGTTCTCTGGGAATGATCCTGGTACCGCTTCTGTTAGAGATTGCCGTGATTCTCTTACCTGGAGTTTTGACAAGCAGATTTGTGTTTGTAAGAGATAGTGTGGATTATATGCCAGGAGCTATCATGAGAGCGGCATATGTGATTGCAGGTCTGGTGTTTGTGGCGGGCATAGGAGTTGTTGCGTTTCTAATGCGGGGTGTGGATACGGAGCATCTGATCCGCCAGAAAGATTAAAAAAAATTAAGAAATGTAATGAGGTAAAATATGAAAAGATTATTAAGGAATAGTAAAAAAGCAGTGGCAGGGCTGGTTCTGGTCATGATGGCAGTATGTATGCTTTCGTCTGTGGCCCAGGGATCTGTCGATCGGTATGGATCAAGAAAGAAGGATTCAAAGGGATATTACAGTTATACAAAAGTGTCAGCTTACGATGATAGAGGATACGGATATACATTGAAAGTGGGAGCTAAAATGGCTGGCGGTGGATGGAGTCATTGGGAGGGCAGTGGAATTGTATCTGTCCGTTCTGTATCGGAAAGTTTTTATGCGGATGCCAAACATAGTTATCAGATTGGCAGTGGTGACATAGTGGTGTGGACACAGAATTGATTCTGGTTATGGTGCCCGTCGGCTTGTCAACTTAGTTTAGGAGTTGTTTATGAGGAAAATAAGGTTTATGGCAGAGGAATTTTTCCGGAGTTTTCATAAAAGTCTGCTGAAGAATCTGCTGCTGATGGTGATGTTTTCCATCAGCCTTGTGATGACGGTGATCATGGGCTCTTATTACTTTGGTCTGGGAGAGCGCCATCATGAATCGACGCAGCAGGTGGGAGACAGAACCTGGTGTCCCTTGGATCTTATGACAGAAAATGACGAAGAGATTGAAGAAAGTCTGATGACGGCCACAGGCTGCCGGAATATGATGGATTATTATGAAACCCTCAGATCCTCTAAGAACTGTCCCATTATTTCAGTGCAAATACCGGGTATTACTATGAAAGAAGAGGATGTGAAGCGTTTTTTCGGTGACAAAAGTTATATGAATTTTCTACTGGAGACGCGGAGAGAGGCGTTTATGGCAGAGTTTGGGGATGAGGGGATATGCAGTCAGCTGGAGATGCAGGGGGCACGGGTTGACTTGGGAGCTTACCGTTATTTTGGCCTGGGAACCCAGGAGGGAGAAGGTTTTACGGAGCAGAATCTGAAACTGGAGCACTGGTCGGATCCAATCCCCATTCTTCTGGGGAGTGATTACAAGGGTATCATGAAACCGGGGGATGAGTTCAGTCTATGGTGCTGGGGATATGTTTACCCCTGCAGGGTGGCAGGCATACTAGAGAAGGGTGCCATGATTCCAGAGTATCCGGCCTCGGAAAATACTGATTTCTGCCAGCTGGATTCAAGGCTGCTTTTACCCTTTGGCATACAGGTGTCAGAACCTGCGGAGAGAGTAGATGAGATCAAAAAATATGCATATCTGTCTTACTTGAGTTTGGATGCTGGAATTGCGCAGATCCCGGAAGGAAAAGTGAAAGAACAGGTTGCGGTGTTCCGGGATGTGGGAAAAAAGTTTGAACTTCCGCCGGTCCAGGTAATAGGTACCACTATGGGAGTGGATCTTCTGCGGAACGAATCCGTTACCAGCATTCGCATTCTGCTGATTTTGTCTATTACCCTGTCCTGCTTTACGCTGTATGGCATTTTTATTACTTTTTATGACAAGATACAGTCAAACAGCAGAGTATATGGTATTTATTTGATGAATGGGTGTTCTCTGGGAATGATCCTGATCCCTCTGCTGTTGGAGATTGCCGTGATCTTCCTACCTGCAGTTTTTGTGAGCAGATGGATGTTTATAAGAGAGGGTGTGAATGTGTATTATATGCCAGAGGATATCATAAGAGTGGCATATGTGATTGCAGGTCTGGTGTTTGTGGTGGGCATAGGAGTTGTTGCGTTTCTGATGCGGGGTGTGGATACAGAGCATCTGATCCGCCAAAAGGATTAATGGAGGGAAAATGGATATGGAAAAGATACAGATCAGAGAGGTATACAAAACCTTTGGTAAAAAAGAAGCCCGGGTTCCGGCGCTGAGGGGGGTCACTCTCTCCATCCAGGAGGGCGAAATGGCAGCCATCATGGGAAAGAGTGGCTCTGGCAAATCCACCCTTCTGAATATCCTGGGCGGGATGATGTCGATGGACAGTGGGGAGTATTTGTATGATGGGAATGCAGTCAATTTTAAGAGCCAGCGGGAACTGACAAGATTCCGGCGTAATGAGGTTGGTTTTGTAGTGCAGTACTTTGCTCTCGTGGAGGATATCAATGTATTTAAAAATGTGGCGCTTCCCCTGAAGTATCAGGGATACTCAGGAAGAAAAATCAGGGAAATGGTGATGGAGGCCCTGCGAGAACTAGGCATTGAGGATAAAGCAAATGCGTATCCGTCCGAATTGTCGGGAGGGCAGCAGCAGAGAGTGGCGATCGCACGGGCTATCGTGAAGCGGCCGAAAGTGATCCTGGCAGATGAGCCCACCGGGGCGTTGGATGAGGCCACGGGGGACGAGGTACAAAATATCTTCCGGAAGCTGAATGAAAAGGGAAACACTATTGTTATCGTTACACACGATGAGAAGGTGGCGAATAACTGCGACAGGGTGATCTATGTGAAAGACGGCAGAGTGTCAGGAACACCGAAGAATGAGAGAGCAGAGCATGACGGAGGAGGGGATGTGTGATGAAGGTTGCGGGAAAGAAGATCCCCAGGGGAAACGTACTTCTATTTTTCAGTTTTACTGCCATCTCCCTTTGTCTTTTACTGATCGTGTCAGCGGTTCGTGCCGAGAAGGTGAATCGTCTGAATAAGTACACCATGTATTCTGGCCATCAGAAAGGATTCAGTGTCAGCGGCGGAGATGGGGCAGAACAATGGGAACCTGTGATTTCGGAGCTGGTATCCCAGAATGAGCATTTTATACTTTATGTTCCCATGGAGGATCCAGGAATGATCGTAAAGGGAATCTGTACCCGGGGGGATGACAGGGAGGTACCGATGATCTGGGGAGAGTATTTTGATTTTTCTACCTCGTGGACGGATACACCCAGGGCGGTTCTTGGGAGCCAGTACCAGAAGGATATTGTGGAACGGGATGGAAAAAAGTATTTCAGATTTAATGAGGTTGACTTTGAAGTAATCGGGATCATGGGTGCTGAAGATAAGAGCCGGATCAATCAAATGCTGCTGATTGATTTTAAGTCTGCCGTTCGTATCGTCGGGATAGAGACAAACTATGTGCTGGACGGTAAAAAAAGTGATCTGGTAGAAATCGGCCAGCAGATCCATGACAATATGCCTTTCCCTTCGACGGTAGTAATCACTTTGGAGGAGACAGAATCTGTTTCCTTGAAGGAACGTTTTTTGTCCCCGGATGTTATTCTGGATACGATGTATGCCATGATTTTGATCAGTTTTTCGTTGAGCACAGTACTGGTGACACTGATCTGGCTCCGTTTCCGCAGGCAGCTGTTTTTTGCGTGGCAGCTGTGTGGTTATGAAAGACGTTCGGAACAGCTGGAGATCTCTAAACGGTTTTATATGATTGCTGGGGCGGGCTTTGGAACGGGGCTGGTTTTGATGTTCTTCATTGTCCGGGCTGTGTCGGAGATCCACCTGGTGTTCCGTGATATTTTTGCGGCTTTGGCCATAACGGTGGGCCTGGGTACGCTGATCTTATTTTTCTGTTATTTTCTGGATCGAAGAAAAAACAAGGTATAGAGGATCATATGTCCAGGGCATGTCAGCATTTGCTGAATGAGAATTCAACGAATGCAGGAAAAGAACCACTAAGGTAACACATTTTTCATATGACCAGCCATTTTATCATATTTAGTTATAAAAAGGCTGTTTTTAGTAAACAAAAACATTTCTGGGCGCAAAAAGGGTTATACTGATTTCCAGAACAAAAGGTGAAAAAAGTTAGGAATTATAGTACATTGTTGTGAGAATCGATCTTTGCTATACTTTTCGCGTAAGGAGTGTTACCAATATGAGAAAGAAGATAAGAGACAAGGAAGTGGGACTGCGTATTATGAATTTGCGTCTTGACCACGGATATTCCAGAGAACGGCTGGCGGAGATGGCAGGAATCTCTGCCAAGTTTTTATTTGAGATCGAAAGGAGCAAGAAAGGTTTTTCAGCGACGACGCTGGTTCGTCTGGCAAAGGCATTGAATGTCAGCACAGATTACATCATGACGGGGTACGGTAATGAGCGATATGAAGAACGGCTTGCAGCTGCACTGGAACGGTTCGAGCCTGATTTTTTGGAGCAAGTAGAAGATTTATTAGAGTTTGCATATGAGATCGTTCATAAAAAATAAAATATTTTTCTTAAAATACTCTATATAGTTATAAATACAACAGTGCGATATGGAATTAAATTGTATTTACTCCTTATAATAGTACAAAAAGGCGAGGTTGTATTTATGAGCAGAATGAGACAATTAAGGGAAGAAAAAGACATAACGCAGGAAGAACTGGCTTTTGTTCTGGATATTTCACAACAGCGGATCAGTAAG
>JAAVZE010000068.1 GCA_022791495.1 Eubacterium sp. | reverse complement strand
GAGAAGATCGAATCAACGCCAAGTGATCCGAAATATATACATACAAAATGGGGTGTTGGCTATTATTTCCAAGCTTAGAGAAAAACTGAATGTAGTGAAAAGTCTGCACATCCAGAGTATGGGTGTGCTTATCCTTATCGGTGTCGTGCCACTTATAATATTTTCCCTAATATTCCTGAATACGTACCGCGCAAGAAATATTAGTCAGCGGGTATCAGAGATCCAGGTCAGGGGAAGTGTGATCTCCAATCTCATCGTCAGCTCTGGTTATCTCACAAGTGATCGGAAAGATGAAGTAAATGCGGAACTTTCCCAGGTATCCGATATGTACGATGGAAGGATCCTGATCGTGGACTCTAAACTGAAAGTGCTTCGTGATACCTATGGGTTGGAAGAAGGAGAGATCGTCGTGCTTCCGGAAGTGATAAAATGTTTCAGAAAGGATGCTGTTAAAATAGTCAACCAGTACAACGACAACGTAGAGATTTTTGTACCCATTATGGGAACCGATGAAATGACGGTGAATGGCGTGGTAGTGATGAATTTTTCCTTTCAGTCCATCAATACACTATATGATAATATCCGCACTGTCACATTTTCTGTCATTCTTTTGTTTGCTGTTATCATCATTGTTGTATCCTGGATCCTGTCCGGAAAGCTGGTAAAACCGATGAAAAAGGTTGTGGATTCCATCCGGCATATCGGTTCTGGAGATTTTAGTGAGAAAATGGAAGTCCAGGATAATTTAGAAGTGGCAAATATTTCCGATGCGGTGAATTTTATGCTTACCGCTGTCCAGAGCATGGAGGATTCCAGACAGGAATTTGTATCAAACGTTTCCCATGAACTGAAAACGCCTATCACTTCCATCAAGGTTCTGGCAGAATCATTGACCATGCAGGAAGAGGTTCCGGTGGAGCTTTACAAGGAATTCATGGTGGATATCAACCAGGAACTGGAGCGAATGAATAAGATCGTGAACGACCTGTTATCTCTCGTCAAACTGGACAAGTCGGCTGTCCAGATCAATATTGAAGAAGTCAATATCAATGAATTTCTGGAGGGAATACTTAAAGGGATCAATCCCATTGCCGCTCAGCGCAATATCGAGATCATATTTGAAAGTGTGCGTCCTGTATCGGCGCAGATCGACAGTGTGAAACTGGGAATGGCGATTTCTAATATTATCGAAAATGCGGTGAAATATAATTTTGATAATGGATGGGTCAAAGTGACTCTGAATGCCGATCATAAGTTTTTCTATGTGAGGGTATCGGATTCCGGTGTAGGGATACCGGAAGAACTGCAGGATCACATTTTTGAGCGCTTTTACCGGGTGGATAAAGCGCGTTCCAGAGAGACGGGAGGAAATGGACTCGGTCTTGCCATAACGAGAAATGCGGTTCTTCTGCATCGTGGTTCCATCAAGGTGCACAGTGTGGAAAAACAGGGGACGACCTTTGCCATCCGTATTCCGCTGATCTATCAGGCATGATCCGGCAAGAACAGGGAGGAAATGAGGGACAGCATGAGATTTGTGAGATATATCCTGGGTATGTTTTTAATTAGTCTTTTTTTGTGTAGCTGCGGGAAAAACCAGCCGGATATACAAGAGGGGAAATTTATTCTATACCAGGTAGAAGAAGACGGAAGTGGATTGAGGAAAACACTTTATGAGGTTCAGGCGGAATATGAGGATACGGTGGGGATTGTGGAGGAACTGCTGGATAAGTATAAGAACGTGGACATCCGCGATTTTCAAATCAAGGAAAAACAGTTGTCTCTATATTTTTCAACAGCTTACAAAAATCTGCATGGAATTGAAGAGGTGCTTCAGCGGGCTGCCATCGTAAAGACGCTATGTCAGGTGGAGGGAGTGGAATATGTGGAGTTTTTTGTGGATGATATTTCTCTACTGATCGACGGTGAGCCGGTGGGAGTTATGAGTTCCCTTTCCTTTCTGGACTCCATTGGAGGAGACGGTGATACACAGGATAAATATGTGACACTGTATTTTTCGGATAACTCTGGAATGGGAATGAAGGAAGTAAATTCCAAACTTACCCATGATATGACGGTGCCGCTGGCAAGACTTTTGATCCAGCAGCTTTTGGATGGACCGGAGGAATTGGAGGATGTGAACACCTCTGATCTCAAGCAGACGATACCCAGTGGAACCACATTGAATTCACTAACTATCCGGGATAACGTGTGTTACGTGGATTTTAGCAGAGAGTTTCAAAATATCCAGACGGAAGTAAAGAGTGAGATCGTAATCTACAGTATTGTCAATACGCTGTGTGAGCTTTCAGATGTTAATAAAGTACAGTTTACCATTGACGGAGAGCAAAAGGAGACTTATGGGGACACGAAGAAATTTAATATTCCTTTTGAGAGGAATCTGGATCTGGTAAGCGGAGGCAGTAAGGGGTGAAAAAGATCATGTTTCGCAGACCATTGTTTGCTGTTTTTTTACTACAGATACTATTTATCGGTATATGGTATCATATATTTAGCGGGGAAGAGACGCCCCCGCAGGAAGATATCCCGGTGGAATGCGTGGGGCGTGTGGGTGAGATACGCATCGGGACATCCGGAAAAGTGCTGGTACTATCGGATGTAAAAGTAAAAAATAAAGATGCAGGCGGAGAAATTCTCACCGATCAGTGTATCGTCTATGATTTTTCAGATAAACTTCTATTTTCAAATTCCAAGATCGGAAATACAATCCGTATTAAGGGAACATATTCTACCTTTCAAACTGTTTCAAATCCTGGCGGTTTTGATGAAGACTTATATTATAAAAGCCAGGGGATAAGCGCAAAAATCTTTGCCGATTCATTGGAGATGGTTAATAATCGTTTGGATCCCATCCGGCATGGATTGTTCCTGTTGCGCCAGCGGGCGATGGAACAACTTCTGGAGGTGATGGAAGAGCGGGATGCGGGTGTGCTTGGTGCCATGATACTGGGAGAAAAATCTTATCTTCCAGCGGACAGGAAGGAGCAGTTCCAGAAAACAGGTATCGGTCATTTGCTGGCGATCTCAGGACTTCATGTGTCCTTGCTGGGGGCTGGACTATTTTTCTTTCTGCGAAGCTACTGCCTTCCCATGAGACAGGCCGTGGTTGCCACGGTAGTTTTTCTATTCTTATACGGGCAGTTTACGGGATTTCCGGTGGCGACAGAACGGGCCGTGTTGATGATGGCCTGCGGGCTTTTTGCCAGGTACACCGGCAGGTGTTATGATGCACTTTCAGCGATGGCGCTCAGCGGGATCATCACGTTATTACAGCAGCCGCTCCAGCTGTTTCAGTGTGGATTTATTCTTTCCTATGCGGCCATAGCAGGAATTGTCCTGTTTTCTCCGGTGATGGAAAAACTTGATCCCTATTTTAAGAAAAATGGACTGTGGGGAAGGATTCTACAGGCTGTGTTGTCTTCTGTCTCTGTATTTATGATTACTATGCCTGTGATGCTCTGGTTTTTTTATGAGATATCTCTCTATTCCATTCTGGCAAATCTTGTGGTTCTTCCCCTGCTTTCCCTGCTGGTGGGAGCAGGTGTATTCGGATGCATTCTATCATTCTTCTGGAAGGCAGCAGGGGGCTTTCTTCTTTCTACGGTTCATTATATCCTAAGATTTTATGAAATGGTCTGCCTGGTAGTGGAGGAACTTCCGGGGCGCAGTATCATGACCGGACGCCCGGCGCCAGAGTTAATTCTGTTATATTATGTGGTTCTTGTGGGGGGCCTCTTTCTGTATTTGAAACGGGAGAAAAAATGGATTGCCGCTGTCGCAGGTATGTTTCTGGCCGGAACTTTTTTTCTTTTTCCGCCCGACGTTCCCTTTTTGTATATGCAGCTGGATGTGGGACAGGGGGATTGTTCTGTGATATTGTGCGGAGAGAAAACCTATTTGATCGATGGCGGAAGCACATCTCAAAAGGAGGTGGGGAAATATGTAATCTCCAAATGCCTTAAATACTATGGAAGGAGCGGGGTCGATGCTGTATTTATTACCCACAGTGACGCCGACCACACGAATGGGATTCTGGAGCTGGCGGAGAATCAGAAAAATTGGGGCATAAAGATTGGAAAAATAATTATGCCTGAAATACAAAAGACAGATGAGGGGTATAAAAGGTTATACCGCAGTTTTCGCTCTTATAATATAAGTGTAAATAGAATGAAAAAAGGAGACGTGCTGTCCTGCCAGGCACTTCGTATCCGCTGTGTCCATCCAACCCCGGAGTATGAATGGGAAAGTGAGAATGATTATTCCCTGACACTGGACATTACGTATCGGGATCTGAGGATTCTGGCGACAGGAGACCTGGAACAGGAGGGCGAAACAGCTGTCGGTGATCTGCGGGGCGGTTATGATCTGCTGAAAGTGGGGCATCATGGCTCAAAAACTTCTACTTCCCAGGAATTTCTTGCGATGGTGTCACCCCGGTATGCGGTGATTTCTGCAGGTAAGAAGAACCGATATGGACATCCGTCTCCGGAGACAGTAAAGAAGCTCAGAAATGCCGGCGTGCAGATTCGGAATACGATGGAATGTGGGGCTGTGTTTGTGGAATGGCGCTCAGGAAAGAGAATCTATATTTTCCAGGAAAAATGACAAAGTGACGAATGAAGTGCTGTGATAAATCTTTAGAGATACAAATAAATATCTTAGTCAACCAAATTAAAAACTGTTTTGGGGTGAGGCACTCAGTTCTATCGATGAGCTGAGTGTTTTTTTGGTTTGCGCGCCGTGGGCGCGTCCTAATGGGTGAAAGTCCCGAACACGTCTAGGCAACAAGGAAGTGTATAGCTGAACAGCAAGGGTGTCCTCTCCAAAATCATGAAGGAAATGCACAAAGGATTCTCTGGGCTTACGGAAAGTGAGAAAGTGTCCACGGCGGCTGCCCTTGCCGGGAAGACGGGGATGAGCGGTCTTTTATCCATTGTAAATGCCAGCAATAAGGATTTTGACAAGCTGTCCAAGTCCATCATGAATTCAAAGGATGCCTGTCAGAAGATATACGATACGGCATACGATAACTTGACGGGAAAGCTCACTATACTGAAATCTACGTTGGAGAGCAAAGACCACGATTAGAAAAAATATATTACTTTTCAACACCTAGAAAAAAGATGATTCCGGTATATATTTATTTGATAATATGATAGAATATTTGAAAAATACAATACAACCATTAACTTAAATAGCTGTTTCATTGGCAAAAAGAAAGAAAGGAGGAATGAAGCTATGGCAACTTTACGGGACGCGGTAAGGGACTATCAAGACGAACTGCGGGCGGGGATTGCGTGGGTAGCGTTTTGGCGTGAGGGGCGTTCATGGAACAGCGATTACATCTACCTTGAAACCGACGACACCCTCACCCCGGAGGACAGGGGACGCTTGCATG
>JAAVZE010000067.1 GCA_022791495.1 Eubacterium sp. | reverse complement strand
TATGGCGACATTATGATGCTCTCTGACAAGCGCTCCATCAACTGCATTCACAAAAAACACGGAAATATTCCATTGTAAAAGAACTTTAAGGAGATAATCATGATTTTTTCAACATACGAATTTATACTGATCTTCCTGCCAATCACCTTCTGCGGTTATTTTCTCCTGCAGCACTTTCACTACCATAATCTGGCGAAGATCTGGCTCGTACTGGCTTCCTTCTACTTCTATGCGGCGGGCAGCCCGGACTTCTTCCCATTTTTTCTGGGAAGTGTCGTAGGAAACTACGTCGTTGGAAACACACTGGGCAAGCTGCAGGGCGCGGAACACCGTATCGAGAGGGGGCTTCTTCTCACCGCCGGTGTGCTGGCAAATGTAGGGCTTCTGGGGTATTACAAATACACCGACTTTTTCATCGAAAATGTGAACTTTGTCGCCGGAACCCACATACCATTGCAGCACATCATACTGCCCATCGGTATTTCTTTCTTTACCTTCCAGCTTATCGCCTTTCTCGTGGACTCCTTCCGGGGTGAGACCGAGAGCTATGACGTCCTGGATTATCTGCTGTTTATCACCTTTTTCCCACAGCTGATCGTGGGACCGATCATTCATCACGCAGAGGTTGTTCCGCAGTTTGAGAACAAAAAAAACCACAAATTGATCTTCGACAACGTGGCAATGGGACTTTTTATCTTTTCCATCGGTTGCGCCAAGAAAATGCTGATTGCCGATCCGCTCACTACGGACGCCCAGGGCTTTTTTGACAATGTGACAGCCAACCTTCCCATTATCAAGTCCTGGTTCCACTCCATCGAATATACCGTTTCCTATTATTTTGACCTGTCCGGCTACGCCGATATGGCCATCGGGCTGGGCTGGATGTTCAATATCCGGATCCCACAGAACTTCAATTCTCCTTACAAGGCGAAGGATTTTCAGGAATACTGGCAGAGATGGCACATGACTCTCTCCCGTTTCCTCGGCGCCTATGTATTCCGTAATGTATACCGTAAGGGTGTCAAATACAGAAACTATTATGTGGCTACCATGGTAACCTTTTTCGTATCCGGTTTCTGGCATGGTGCCGGCTGGACTTTCGTGGTCTGGGGAATCGTCAATGGATTCCTCGTATGTATCGCCTCCTGGCGGAATAAACGTAAAAAGAACACCCCGCTCTGGCTCGGTGTGCCGCTGACATTCCTTCTGGCGGTGCTGACCAGGATCCTGTTTGTATCTGATACCTTTACCAACGCGAAGCACGTACTGAAGGGTCTGGTAAACTTCTCCACCCTTCACCTGTCAACATTGAAGGCACTTTTTGTTGACAACTGGGACATGTGTCTTCTCACTGTGGTGGGACTTGCCATCTGCTGGTTCTGCCCCACTACCTCAAAGATTTCCGAGAAATTCAAGCCAAACTGGAGATATCTGCTGTATGCGGCAGCACTGCTGATCATCTGTATCCTGAATATGGATAAGGTCGTTCAGTTCCTTTAATTACAGTTCTAATCTACGTTTATATAAGTATTTAAAGGTATGACGAAAATGACGAAAAAAAAATGGACCATCGTGTTTGTATTTCTCATAATACTCAGTCTTCTTTTTATTGCAGGCGCAAATTTCTGGATCGATCCCTATGGATATTTCTCAGCCCAGAAGGGAGAAAATTACTCCATGGACGAAGAGGACTACCTCAGAGAGCAGAAAGCAGAGCATATCAAATATCACGCCGGGGACTATGACGCTTACCTGGTAGGCGGTTCCAAAGCCGGTGCGATCCACAGTGACAAGCTCTCTGAGATCGACGGCTACCGCTATTACAACTGCTGGCTGCTGTCGGGAAATTTTGAAGACTACTACAATTATTCCAGATACATCATCGAGACCGCTCACCCCAGGAAGCTCCTTCTCCATATCTCCACCTCGGAGATCGCCCAGTTCGACCGGGAAGCGAAGGGAGATATCTACGAGGTTCCGGCGGTTATGAGTGGAGAGAGCAAGACCGCAGAGGTATTCAAATTCTTATTTAAAAATCTCTCGGTGAGCTACGATACCATCACAAACAAAGAGACCATATACCCGGTGCTTCAGACCGGAGAGCGGAATCTCACCAAATACTACAGCTTTTATACGGAACACCATGACACAGCCGATTATTATAATTACCTGATGAAAGCCCAGGTAGATCCTTATCTGCCCCGCCTGATAAAAGGGACAAAGGATAAAGCGGATCTGGTAAACAGCAATCTGAATTATCTGAAAGACATCAAAAAGCTCTGCGACAAAAACAATGTGGAGCTCCAGGTATTTTTAGGTACTCTCTTTATCGGTGAAATGGTGGGCTATGAGGGGAACAGCTTCTACAACTGGCTCACCCAGATGGTAGAGATCACCGGGGGGCTTTGGTGCTTTAACAATTATAACGATCTGGTTTACAATCCTTTTAACTATTACAATGCACGTCACTATTATTTTGAAATGGGCGATCTGATGATCGAGCGCATGAGCGGCAAAGAGACGGATCACAAAAACTTCGGTGTCTATCTGACACCGGATAACATAGCTTCTGAAATTGCGCTGCGCAAAAAAGAGACCGATAAGATCCGGGAATATTATAAAGAGACTGGTACGATCCCTCTCGCTGATTTTGACGATCCCAGCAATATTCCGAAAGATGCGGCAAACTTAAAGTAAAGTCCGGCGTGTATGATTGGAGGAAAATATGACGACAAAAAAATGGTGTATCAGCTTTCTTTGCCTTATCCTGGCTGCACTGGCCACGATCATGGGAATCAACTATTTTGTAGATCCCTATGGATATTTCCGGAGTCAGAGCGGAGACTGCTATGAACTGGATGAAAATGACTATCTCCGGGAGCTGAAAGCAGAACACATCAAACATTTTTCTGACCGGTACGATGCCTATCTCATCGGAGGCTCCAAGGCCGGCGCACTGCGTACGGACAAACTGAAAGAGCTGGATGGCTACAATTACTACAACTGCTGGGTAATGTCCGGAAACTTTCAGGATTATGAGGCCTATACCGAATATATCGTGAAAAATACGAAAGCAAAGAAAATCCTGCTCCAGATCTCCACTTCCGAGATCAAGCAGTTTGACCGGGAATCCAGAGGCGCTATCTACGAAACTCCGGCGATGCTCAGCGGCGACTCAAAGATTTCAGAATATATGACTTTCCTGTTTAAGAATCTGGAGCTTTCTTTGGATGAGATCACCGATGACTCCCAACGGTATCCCTGCCTGGAGACCGGAGAGCGGAACCTCACCAAATATTACAATTATTTCAATGAAAAAAAGGGAACAGAGGAATATTTCAACTTCCTGATGAAAAAGAAGGTAGACGCTTTTTATAAGACACTGGTAAACGGTACAAAGGATAAATCCGAAGTCACCAGCCAGTGTATCGCCTCCCTCAAGCGGATGAAAAACTTGTGTGATAAGCACAATGTAGAATTCCAGGTCTTTTTCGGTTCTCTCTTTGCCGGCCAGATGATGGGCTATGAGGGCGACAGCTTTTATCATTTTCTGCGCCAGGTGGTGCAGACCTGCGGAGACGTATGGTGTTTCAACACTTTCAACGACGTGGCAATGAACGTATACAATTATTATGACATCGCTCATTACTACTATGAGATCGGAGATCTCATGATCGATACCATGGCGGGCAAACCTTGTAAATATGCAGGCTTTGGTGTTCTCTTAAATGAGGACAACGTCGAGGATGAGATTGCCTCGAGACGCCGGCACCTAAAGGAATGGCAGACATATTACGAGGCTCACGGCACGCTCCCCTTCCAGGGTATGGACGATACCAGCCTGGTAGAAAAAGTCTATGGCTGATCCTGATCTGATTCTTTTACCTGTTACGATGGATGTAAATCCTTTGTAACAGGTTTTTAATATACTTTTTTCCCTTTTATGCTAGAATATAGGAAAAGGAGGATATGCTTATGAATCTACGGTCAAGAAAAAGAATCTGTACCTGGATCCTGCTGATGCTGTGCCCGTTGCTGTTATTCTGTGGCTGTGGATCCGGAGACAAAAATTCCGTCTCCCAATCCGCTTCTGAATTATATAACCAATCTGAGCCTGCCGCCAATGAAAGTGCGGTGGATTCGGAGTCGTCAGAAGGCGCCGGTGCGACTGAAGCCACCGGAGAAGATCCCGGAGAAAATGCAAAAAAAACTGCCGAAGAAACTGTTGCGAAATCAGAGCCACAGATCAATACTGAGATGTTGATCTATACCTGCACTCTTAAGATCGACACCCTGGATTATGAATCTTCTGTCAATACATTCCGTCAAATGCTGAGCAACGCCGGCGGCTTTGTAGAAAATGAACGATATTCCGATGGAATAACCGGCCAGGAATATTATATAGAGGATTCAGAAAAAACGAAATCCTATAAGGCAACTGTCCGGGTTCCCCAGGATAAATATGAAACGTTCCTCTCTGGTGCCGGACAGCTTGGTGATATCCGCTCAAAAGAATCCAACGTAGAAAATGTGAATCAGGAATATACCGATCTGGGCACATCCCTGGACATCTACGAGGCAAAAGAGAAACGCTATATCAAAATGCTCGCCGATATCACCGATGACAGCCATGCCATAAGCATTGAAAAAGAGCTGACGGAACTTCAGATCAAGATCGCCCAGATCAAAACCCGGATGAAAGAGATCAAGACGGATGTGAACTACTCCACCATTGAACTGACGATCCGCGAAGTAAGTAAATATGAAGAAACACCAGAAAAAACCGACACCTTCCTACAGCGGCTGAGCGCCACGATAAAGGACACCTTTAAAAACTTTCTGTTATTTATGGAGACGCTGCTTTTCTTTATCATCCGTATCTCGCCATACGCCATTATTATGCTGTTAATTCTTCTTCTGGTTCTTTTCCTGCAGAAAAGGAGTAAAAAGAAATCCTCCAAAAAGGAAAATACAGAAGTTGCAGAAGATATAAAGGATACAACGAATATAGAATAACCCATATATTCGTTGTACCTGACAGCAGCTTCTTTTTGTCACCCTCTGTAATTTTCTTCCCCTGCGGATAAACATAAGGCCGAAGGTCCCCACTCCACAATTGCTGGAAATGGTGGCCGAGGCCTTTTATAATATAACATGGTCAAATCGGACCAACTACTCCCTGCTCCCAATGTGCATTAGACGCATTGGCTTTTCCTGGAGAAAGCTTTTACAAGAATTTTTTCGCAACTTCAGGTTGCCAAAAAGAACTTTAAAATTGGTGGTAAACCAGCTTATTATCATGTACAATAAAATATATCAATCGGGGGTATCCACATGAAATTATCAGAAAAAATAATAGAATTAAGAAAACTAAATGGAATGACACAAGAAGAACTTGCTGCTATTTGCAATGTAAGTAGACAATCCATTTCCAAATGGGAAGCAGATATTGCATTGCCAGAAACAGAAAAATTGTTGATATTAGGGAATTTATTTCATGTATCAATGGATGTTTTATTAAAGGATGAACTGACAATTAATGCTATAAAGCCAGCTCATAGTTGTGGTAATAACGCAGTCAAAGAGAAAGTAACTGAAATCTTTGAGGGAATACTGATAAAAGAAAGCATTAACGATGAAAATATAATTGACTTCTTAAATATAAACAAGATTGAATTGTGGAATACAGGAGGAAAACCTAAATATTGGACAGTTCTCTTTTTTACAAGCAGCCAAAAAGATTTGCCCGAATTATTTTCAAAAGTTATGTTATCCAATCCCGATAACGGTGAAAACTGGTTTGTTGATTTTAAAGCAGGAAATAAAAAATATATTGTATTCAAAGACAAAATCTTGAAATACCAAATTGGGAATCCGATAGAAAAAGAATTTGTATGTTCAGAATGCCGAAAAATGGGTATCTTAGACGAGCAAATGAATTGGTCAGAATAAGGGAGGAAATATGAGATATTCCAAACAGCATAGAGATCATTGGCTGAGAAGGGAGAAAAATGTTTCAGGGATTTAACAACTCTACAATAAAATACTTTGAAGCAATTAAAAAGGAAAATAGTAAAAGCATTTTTTTAGAAAATAACGTGCATTATCTTGAAGGTATAAAATATCCTTTGGAAGAATTATACTATGAATTATATAGCTATTTTAGCAGGCTTGATAGCGATTTGTTAAGTTCTAAAAGAAGATGTATTTCCTCTGCTTATAATGATGCCCGTTTTTGTAACGGCAAACCTATGAAAGAATACTTTTATATTCGCTTCAAATTAAACAGAGCAGATAAGAAGAATGAAGTTGGGTTTTTCTTTGATGCGTCATTAGACGGATATAAGTTTGGACTAAATATTTATCACATGAACGCAGGCGGAATGGAAAAAATCAGGCAGTATATGCTTTGTAATAAACGAAATATCACAAAGACTATAAAGGAATTCAACGCAACAAATCTATTGGAAGTATATGGAGAAAAATATGTAAAAAGCAACTATCCAAATGAAAATAAGGTATTACAAGAATGGTTAGAAAAGAAAAACCTTTCTTACATTCATGAGGAGCCGCTTAACCAAATGTTCTATGACAGGGAAATATTAAATACTATTCTTTGGGCTTTTGACAGTGTAAAAAATGTATATATGATGTTGAAAGAAGCTTTAGCATAATGGAGGGACGCAGGCAGAAAAATCCCCCGACTCTACTGAAGGGACTGTCGAGACCGTTTCAAGTTTTGTGTAAACTCAAAAAACCGATATAAGATTCGTTAATAGTTGCAAATGGGCAGAGCCGACATGCAGGGTTCTGCCCATGCCTGTATTATACAAGGATTTTTCTGTATGTCAAGGCAACCTGTG
>JAAVZE010000011.1 GCA_022791495.1 Eubacterium sp. | reverse complement strand
GGCAACAAAGGCTAATTACAAACTTGACGAAATTGGTGCTGGCAAAGTTGGTTTTTCCAAAACCCGTGCTATCATCGAAGCTGGATTTTATGGTAACAATGTAGTAAAGGTAAACACGTTGAAGGAGGCATATAATCTGGCCAAAAATTCACCAGGAACGATTGTGACAGATATGCCTGTATACAGAGGAGAAGAGTTCGGTCTCGATGCAGACGCGAAAGTACTGCTTTTTAATGATGGTGCTGTAACCGGACGTTATGCAGCAGCACGCCGCATCAAGGGAGAGCCGGGCGTAGATGCTCCCAAACTGGATAAAGTAGTTATGGACGCTATGTACAAGACTCGTTTCAGAAAACTCTATCATGCTACTGTATTTGTAGGTCTTGATCCGGAGTTTATGGTAAAAGCTCATCTTCTGATTCCAGAAGGAGAAGAAAATATCATGTACAACTGGATGCTGAATTTCCAGTACATGTCAGATGAGTATGTAAAAATGTACAAAGAATCTAAAATGGTTGGCGACGGCAAAGAGGCAGATATCTATATCTTCTCAGATCCTCAGTGGAAACCGACCCAGAGCCCGGATGTAGATTACAGCTGTCTGAGTGATGATCAGACTCTCTGCTATTTCGATACAAACGAGAACTGTGCTGCCATCCTCGGAATGAAGTACTTCGGAGAGCATAAAAAGGGAACCCTTACCATGGCATGGGCCATCGCAAACCGCAATGGTTATGCTTCCTGCCACGGTGGACAGAAGGAATATACTCTTTCTGATGGTTCCAAATACGTAGCTTCCGTATTCGGTCTTTCCGGATCCGGTAAATCTACACTGACCCATGCAAAACATGACGGAAAATATGGTGTTACGGTTCTTCATGATGACGCGTTCATCATCAACACAGATTCATGTTCTTCCGTAGCTCTGGAGCCTACTTACTTTGACAAAACAGCAGATTATCCGACTGGATGCCCAGACAACAAATATCTGCTTACTGCCCAGAACTGTTCTGCTACACTGGATGAGGACGGAAAGATCCAGCTTGTTACAGAAGATATCCGTAACGGCAACGGACGTGCGATCAAGTCAAAACTCTGGTCACCAAACCGTGTTGACAAAATCAATGAGCCTGTAAACTCCATTATCTGGATCATGAAAGATCCAGCCATTCCGCCGGTAGTAAAACTTAAAGGTTCTGCCCTGGCTTCCGTGATGGGTGCAACCCTTGCAACAAAGACTTCTACCGCAGAGCGTGTGGCAGCAGGAACAGACCTGAATGCACTTCGTATCGTGCCATATGCAAACCCGTTCAGAACCTATCCGCTGGTAAATGACTATGAGAAGTTCAAAAAGCTGGTAGAGGAAAAGAACGTAGACTGTTACATCGTAAATACTGGTGACTTTATGGGCAAAAAGGTACAGCCGAAAGATACTCTTGGAATCCTTGAGTCTATCGTAGAAGGAAAAGCACAGTTCAAACAGTGGGGACCATTTGAAGATATCGAGATCATGGATTGGGAAGGCTTTATTCCGGATCTGAACGATAACGACTATAAAGCTGCCCTGAAGAGCGCTATGGAGCATCGTGTAACTGCTGTAGAGAATTTTGCGACAGCAAAAGACGGATATGACAAACTTCCGGACGAGGCACTCCAGGCAGTGAAGAAACTGGTAGCGGCACTTAGCTGATTAAAAATTGTCTCAGAAGAAAAAATAAATTGATTTAGACATAAGCACTCTTTTCCTGTAAAAAAGTAGTTTCAAGGGAAAGGGTGCTTTTATAACCTGCTGCTGAAGCCTGGCGGGAAAAACTATTTACATTTCTTGATAAATGTGTTATCCTATTCTTGCAGACGGAGAACAGAAAAACTTTTTCATTTTTCTTGAATTCTTAATATATCTATGATAGTATATGTATATAAACTAAAGTTTATGATTCCGTTGCAATCACAGAAAATTTAGAAGAATAAGATGTGGCGGAATGCAGATATCCAGTGCTGTCGGGGCAGTGTTTTTTCTTTGCATTTCCTGCATGAAAGAGGGGAATGCGTTGGGAAAAGCGACAGGGATACTGAATTATCGGCAACGTGTAAAAGAATTAAAAGAGCTGAATCTGACCAGTGACCTGCTTTCTTCTGTTGTTTTTGAAGATATAGCAGCGATTCAGGATGTACTTCGCATTTTGACGGGAATTTGCGACCTGAAAGTACTCCGGGTAGAACCGCAGAAGAGTTTTCGGAATCTGTATGGCCGCAGTTCCGTACTGGATGTATGGGCGGAGGACTCATGGGGCAGCCAGTACAATATGGAGATCCAGATCGCTGAAAACGAAGACCATTTAAAGCGGTCCCGTTTTATCCAGAGCCGGATCGACAGCCGCAGCCTGGGGAGTGGCATAGGATATGACGAACTGCCTGATCTTTACCTGATTTTTATTACTCAAAAAGATTTTTTGAATATAAGGACAGGGATCACAAGGATCGTCCGTATGATAAAAGGAACAGATCGTCAGGCAGAGAACGGAGTCCACGAAGTTTATGCAAATCTTGAATATCCAGCGGAAGACGAGGAGATTACAAGGCTGTTACAGTTCATAGGGGACACAAACAATCCGGAAATATCACACGATGGCTTTCAGAATTTGTCAGAGCGTGTGGAATATTTGAAGAATGAGACAGGAGGTGCCAGAGGTATGTGTGAATTGATGGAGAGAGAATGGAATAATGGCAGGGAAGAAGGGCGTAAAGAAGGGGAGCTGTTACATTTGATCGATCAGGTGGTCAAAAAACGCGATCGGAAAATAACGGTGGAAGGGATTGCAGATGCGCTTGAAGAGGAAGAGGTGATGATCGAACGGATCCTGCTGGCAGTTGCCGAGGCGGGATCGAATGTGGTGGAGGAGATCTATGCCTGCTTATAACAGGTGGATGATGGTTTTGTAAAATCAGTGTTGTAAAAAAGTATCAAACCGTTTTGAATGGTTATAGAGGAGGGATATCATGAAACGACTTTGTTCCATGACAGTTGTGTTAGTTCTTCTGGGAAACATTTTTTTGTGCCAGGGGGCTGTGATGGAGGCAAAAACCAGACCTGTTCTGAATAAGAAGAATGCAACTTTACCAGTTGGAGAGAAACTACAGTTAAAATTGAAAAATAATGCAAAAAAAATCCGATGGACCAGTTCAAATAAGAAAACAGCAAAGGTTTCCAGCCGTGGTCTGGTAACAGCGAGGGCAAAGGGCAGCGCCCGCATAACAGCGAAAGCTGGTGGAAAGAAATATCTATGCCATATCAAGGTGGTGGCAAAAACAAAGAGCTCTTATGCCGAAAAGGTTTTAAAATTAGTGAATAAGGAGCGCGCTAAGGTGGGACGGAAAGCACTTAAACTAGACACCTCCCTAAATCGTGCCGCCAAGGTACGTGCCAAGGAAATCACAAAGGTATTCTCCCATGACCGCCCGGATGGAAGCAGCTGTTTCAGTATTATGAAAGAAATGGGAATTTCCTACCGCGCTGTGGGTGAAAACATCGCAGCTGGCCAGCCGACGCCGGAAGAGGTGGTGAACAGCTGGATGAATTCCGAGGGACATCGTGCCAATATTTTGTCGCAGGATTTTGAAAAACTGGGCGTCGGTTATGTGAAGACTGGCGGAGTATATAAGCACTACTGGGTACAGCTGTTTTCAGCTTAGCTCAATGGAGCCAATACGTGCCATTGGACTAGCACGGTTTCACCAGCGCACCTAATCTGAATTTTTTCTTGACAAAAAGGATCACACACGCTATAATGATTTAGCATGCGTTCGTGTGGTCTTTTTGTATACAAAAAATTCTGCTCGGATGTAATAAAAACCGGATTCTTTCGGGAAATCCGGGATCAAATCAATTACAGGAGGTGAAAATTAATGCCAACTTTTAACCAATTAGTAAAGCAGGGTAGAAAATCGGTTGCGAAGAAGTCAAATTCTCCAGCACTTCAGTACACTTACAACTCACTGAAAAAGAAATCTACAGAGAGTG
>JAAVZE010000066.1 GCA_022791495.1 Eubacterium sp. | reverse complement strand
TGCTCAAAAGCTGAGATAGGTGATACATAAATTAACCTCCTACCATCTGAAATACGGTGTATTCAGATGGTCTGTTAAAGTTACCCTTTTTTACATTCAAAAATATAAAAAAACTCTTGACTATTTATAGTTTGTCACCTCATTCACACAATGATTATTTCTACAATACCGCATTACAGATATCTTCAACAGTAACAAATTCACGAATCTGCTGCGCTGTCAGAATTTTGTCGTACTCCTTCCTTGCCCATGCCATCAGCGCCAACTTTGCCAGAGAGTCCCATTCGTCCAATTCCGATAATTTAGTATCTGCCTGCAAAGTACCTTCATCCACCTCCAAAATGTCTTCCTCAAGATTTTCAATTATTTTTTTGTAGTCCATCTTTCTATCTCCTATTCTTATATATTTTAGTTAATATGAGTATTTTTCATCGCTTTCAATTAATTCTAATACCGTGTCCGATTGTATGGACATCCGCATCAGTGCACAGCTTAGACCAATCCCAAAGCCACAAAGAAATAAACTTGTTTTTCTCTTTTGTAGCAGCTTTTCTTTATGTAAACACATCGTCAACGGAATAGAGCCACTGGATGTGTTGCCATACTTCTCTAACGACATCAGCATCTGATTCATGTCAATCCCACATATAGAAGCAATATTTTGCAATAAAAATTTCTGGGCCTGATGAAAAATGTAATAATCTATCTCCTTTTTTTCAAATCCATCTACTGTTTTTTGAAAAGCATTGACCCAATTTACCACATCTGTAATTCCATACTCAAAGACCTCTTCTCCATTCATCTGTGAAGCTTCCCCATAACACATATGAATTGTTTTATAACGGCTTCCATCTGCAATCTCCTCTGAATAGATAGAATCTGCATTTTTCGTAAATTCAAGAGCTGTCGCTGTACCACAAGATCCAAACAGCATCGCGTCTGCGATTCCATCCTCCGTATTTGGCAATATATAATTGGGATTCCTTTGTATATCTCCCGCCAAAAGCAGCCCTCTGCTTCCAACACCATATTGCTGCAAAAGAGAAGCCACAATATGAAGTCCCGACACAAAGCCAGAACATCCCAGATTAACATCAAATACCATACAGTCTTTAGGTAGTCCAAGATGGTTTTGGATTACAAAAGCAGTTGAGGGCATGATCAGCGATGGATGTTGTGTAACAAAAACCATAACCTTTATTTGAGCCAGATCCCATTCCAATTGCCGCAATAATTGTTTTGCCGCACTGATGCAATAATCCGCTGCGGTATGCTTTCCGTCATCCATCCGCCGTTCTTTTACTCCGGTTATACGTCTCTGTTTCTTTACCCGTTGTTCACCAAGAACATCTATATAACGGCTGTCATCTTCAATTTCTGTGGGCAGCGCCGTAACAATGCCTCTTACTTTAATATTTTCTATCTTTCCAACCATACTATTCAGCTTCCTTTTTTAATTTAATAGGATTTCCAGCCTTCTGTCCGGTTTACATAGCTCCGGCAGAAACTGGGATACAGGCACCTGTTATATATGACGATTTATCCGACAGCAAAAAATCCACGAGATAGGCGATCTGTTCTGGCTCAATTAAGCCAAGGGGCTGCGCCTCGATCTTTCTCTCCAAATCTCCCAAAGCAGAATCCATACGCTCTACCATAGGTGTGTTTACAAAAGCAGGCATAATTGCATTCACACGCTGATGGCGTTTCACAAATTCTCTTCCCATCACCCTCACTGCCGCATTCAATGCTGCCTTAGAGGCAGAATATGTACACATTCCTTTTTGACATACATCTGCTGCCATTGCAGAAATTGCTACAACCGACGCCCTCTCATTGGAATATTTCCGTTTCCCAAAATATTTTCCTAATTCTACAAAAGAGTAATAATTCACAGTAGTCACATCCTGCATAACCTTCACTTCATTCATACGAACAGGTATGTCACAGTTGATTCCTGCACAGTGCACCAACCCATCTAATTTAATGCCTTTTTCACTACATTGAACAAATATATCTTCTATATGTTCCAAATCCAATAAATTATATGGTATAACAAGGCTTTGTCCACAAAGTTGATCAGCAACCTGACTTAATTTATCCCTATTCCTGGCAACTATAATAACAAAACAGCCCTGTTCTGACAAATATTTACTAACCGCTTTACCAATCCCGGAAGAAGCACCTGTTATCAATATTGATCTTTTCATCACTTTCCCCTGTCTTACCATCGTTATAAAAAATTACTGTTTGTAATATAACCTACTATTCCAAAGCAGGACAAAAAACTTTTTACAACTGTCCTGCATCTGCATACACTGCCCTGCCTGTGATACATGATGATTCTTCACTTAATAGAAAATGCAAAATAATGTATATCAAATCACTTCACCGCATCGCTGCGGTTCATTCCCCTCAATGGCAGAACCTCTGCAATTCCCACACAATGCACCAGACATTTCATTTTAATGCAAATACATACGTAAATGTATCTTTAAGATAGAAACTTAAAGATACATTTACTAATATATCGGAAAGAACTTGTCTTTTCTTAACCTATCTTAAGCAGGCTGCCACCCTGGTAAGTGACAGCCATACACTGCTCTCACCGTCAAAGAAGCTGAACATAGTTGCCGCTATCATGTTCATAGGCTCTATATCGTCTTTTAAAAACTTTGATGAAATCATTAAAATCTCCCTCACTTTCATCAAACCAATCCCGAACCAAGTCTTCAAAAGTCAAATTTACTTCCGCAAGAAGAAGACTCCAGACTAATCTCTCACTCCTCTCTCCGGATCCCCCGGATCTGCTTCCTAACCTTCAGTACCATAGAGGGCGCTACTGACAGCTCATCCACTCCCATCTCTACAAACCGCTCTGTCATCTCCAGATCCGCCCCCAGTTCTCCGCAGATGCCTGCCCACTTTCCATGTTTGTGGGCATTGTCCACCACGATCTGTATCATTTTTAGGACTGCCCTGTGATGAGGATTGTAAAAATCATCCAGTTTTTCGTTTTGTCGGTCAATGGCCAGAGTATACTGTGTCAGGTCGTTGGTTCCTATGCTGAAAAAATCTACCATTTCAGCCAGTTCATCGCTGATCATAACTGCTGCCGGCGTCTCCACCATGACGCCCTGCTCCGGGACCTCATAGGGTATCTGGACCTGGTTCAGCTCTTCTATCACTTCTTCCAGGATCTCATGAATCTTCTGTACCTCTTCTGTGGATGTTATCATCGGATACATAATAGATAGATTTCCAAATACCGCAGCCCGGAGCAGCGCCCGGAGCTGTGTCTTAAAGATCTCCGGCTGTTTCAGGCAGATACGGATCGCCCGGTAGCCCAGGGCAGGATTTTCCTCTCTCCCCAGCTTAAAATAATCTACCTGTTTATCTGCTCCGATATCCAGGGTCCGGATGATCACCTTCTTTCCCGCCATCATCTGTACCACGTGTTTATATGCCTGAAACTGCTCTTCCTCCGTGGGGAAGGCAGTTCTTCCCAGGTACAAAAATTCACTCCGGAACAGACCGATGCCTTCCGCATCATTTTCCAGCACGTGCCCCACATCGCTGACACTCCCTATATTGGCATACAAATGGATGCGGTATCCATCCAGGGTAACAGTATCCCTGCCTTTTAATGTCTGCATCAGGCGGTGCTTTTCCTGCTCTTCTTCTATTTTCCTTTCAGCCTCTTCACACACTTCTTCTGTCGGCTCAAAAGTTATTTCTCCCTGAAATCCATCCACAACGGCTCTTGTTCCTGTCTGGATTTCCTGCAGGTCCATGGGAACTCCGATCAATGCTGGTATATTCATCATACGGGCGAGGATCGCCGTATGGGAGTTAGAAGAGCCATGAACCGTAGCAAATGCCAGAATCTTATTCTTATCCATCTGTACTGTTTCACTGGGGCTCAGATCATCGGCCACAATGATAGACGGCTCCATGGCAGTGAGATCCACTTCCGCCTGCCCTTTCAGATTCTTAACCAGGCGATTTGATATATCTTTGATATCTGCCGCTCTGGCTTTCATATACTCATCTTCCATATTTGCAAACATTTCAGAAAAATTGTCGCCAGTTACTGCCACCGCATAATCGGCATTGACCTGCTCCCTCCGGATCATATTCTGTATGGCATCCACATAATCTTCATCTTCCAGCATCATCTGGTGTACTTCAAAAATAGCTGCATTGGTTTCCCCGACCTCTCGCAGCGCTTTATCATATAATATTTGAAGCTGTTTCCTGGCCTGCTCTGCCGCCTCATCCAACTTTGCGATTTCTGACTCCGGATCCTCAATCCGGGAGCGTTTCACCTGTGTCTCCTTATTTGTCAGCACAGCCACCGGTCCCAGCGCGATACCTTTATATACCGATTTCCCTTTGTATGATCTCATATGGTTTCCTCCACTTTATCAGCTCTTCACACTGCCAATTACTGCTATTATAATGATACATTTTCCCGGCATTTATACAGAAAAAGACCATGAACCGATATCAGATATCGGCTCATGGTCTATTCTTTCCATTTCCTATTATCAATCCTTTTTCAAAGCCTGGATGCGCATTTTAACATTATCAGCAAATTCCTCGTCAGAAAACTTAGGATCTCTTACCTTCATCCAGATCTCACACGGGGCCTCACTGCATTCCCCGCAGTTTCCCAGACCTTTATTTGCGGTGCAATCGTAGATTGCACATACCGTTCCCTCTGGCATATGAAAAACCTTTCCGCTGCATTCATTGCAGCCGGAACACTCGCCATAACAATAGCATGTACTGCAGTCAGTGCCGCATACACTTAGATTTGACATATCTGACCATTCCTTTCCTATGTGATATTTGAAATAATCATATCAATTATCGTGTTACAGGTATTGTATATTTGGGACATCCCTGCGGGCATAATTCTTCGCTGTCTGGATATCCATGGCATGATACCGCTTAAATTCCCGCAGCAAATGAGACTGGTCTGTATAACCATACCGATGAACAGCATCTTGTACATCAAATTGTGTATCTGTGATGATTTCATTCCACAAGTACTGATAACGGATTAAATTGCTGAATCTTTTCGGTGTAATGCCGATATATTCATGAAACAGCCTTTGCAGCTGACGTCTGCTGACAAAACACTCCCCCGCCAGCTCTGCAGCACTCTGCCTTCCCTTGTTTCGGATCATATGATGAACTGCCTTGTCGATCACACTGTGCTGTCTAATACCAGGCAGCTTCCGGACAAACATTGTCTCTGCTGTTTGAATCCGTTCTTCCAATCCGCTTTTTTCCAACAACTGGCTTCGCAACAGATGATCCAGCCACCAAAACCGGGACTGCACATCAAAATAGCCATTTATGGTATCTCTCAGAGTGTCTTCCGAAAATTCATAAACTCCCCAGGCATAAAAGCGAATGGCAAAGACAGAGATGAGATGTCCTGCTGCCTCTTCATGATAATCTGAAAAAGCAGCGTCGTTGATACCACAAAAGCCCCCGGCTATCGTATGGTTCGTATGGTCAATATGATATATGATATCTGCACAGGTATCTGGAATAACGATATCTCCAGCGTTTCTTTTCTCCTCTATTACGTAAGGAGCCTCACTGCCCCAAAAACAGCGAATATATTTGGCAAGTTCTGCGTTCTTCGGCAGCACCTCTTTGTATTCTTTATTTTTCTTAAAAGGAGCTGCCGTCAGCGGCATATAAAATGTATCTTTCATAGAATTTTTTCCTTCAGTACATTTATTTCACAGATCTGACCTTAGACCACCCAGAGTAGAACTTCTTCATCTTGCCATCGGTTTTTACCGTCTTGTAAGTACGTATCCTGACATAATAACGTTTTCCTGCCTTCTTCCTGGAAAACTTTTTAGAAAGGATTTTATTGCTTTTAACCGTTACTGTCTTCGAGGTTTTTTTCTTAAATTTTTTGCTGGTGGCATACTGAATCTCATAGCCGGTGGTCTGTACACCCTGTCTCTTCCACTTAGCTAAAAACTTCTTTGATTTTGAGATAAGCCGGAATCCTTTCACATTTTTAGGTACAATGTCAAAAAATTTGGTGATCTTTGTACTCGAATCCCCGTTAAAAATGACCGTTACCGATGCCCGCCCTACGTTCACGTTATTCTGGTACGACAACTGATAATTCTCACTGCTGATGACATTTCCTGCTGTATCAGTAACACTTACCGCAGGCCTTTGGGCTTTCCCTGTATAAACCACCGGCTTTGAAGAAACCTTGACAACTGCTGACTGATAGTTATCAGTCTGGGCAGGTGTCGGTTCCGCCATACCTCCTGGTATCAGAGACGGCAATGGTGACTGCGTTGACACCGGAGCTTCTCCCCCTGCCGGCGGAGTCGGATCTGGAACCTGTGTCGGGGTTATTGCCGGAGGTACCGTCGGTTTATCCGGGTTCTCCGGTTCTTTCGTCGGCTCTGGTGTCCCTGTAGGGAGTATTGTCGGAGGCACTGTCGGTTTGTCCGGATTCTCCGGCTCTTTTGTCGGCTCTGGTGTCCCTGTAGGGGGTATTGTTGGAGGAACTGTCGGTTTGTCCGGGCTCCCTGGCTCTTCCGTTGGCTCAGGGGTTCCTGTGGGGGCTTCCGTTGGTGCTATCGTCGGGGGTACCGTTGGCTGATCCGGGTTCCCTGGCTCTTCCGTTGGCTCAGGGGTCCCTGTGGGGGGTACTGTTGGAGCTATTGTTGGCGAGACTGTCGGTTTGTCCGGGTTCTCCGGCTCTTTCGTTGGCTCCAGTGTGGGCTTCTGCTGTGGGTCTCTATTCAGAAAAGATACTTTACACTCCGCTTTTATCAAATCCTTTAATCCCTTTACATCCCCCACCGTATTCAAATCATCTATGTAATACTCGGAGCAGAATAAAAAGGTATAATCGCCGGTTTTGGCGCCATCATGGGCCTGCAGGAAATACTTTCCTGGATGCTCTGGTGACGTCATCAGAGTTATGGCATTATTCCAGTCTGTCTTTTCCTGGATATCTGGGGCATCACTCTCCCAATATTCTGATTTTATCTTAAAGATGTAATCCATCTCATAAAGCGCCAGCTCTTCTGCCTCTTCGGCGCTGATCTCGTTTCCGTCAGTGTCTTTCCAGATGATCTCAAAATATACGTTTTCATCCGGTACTGTGCCGTCCTGTGTCTCCATGATCTTACTTAAATTCACTTCCGATGGCGCTGATACAATCTTGATCTCCCCAATCTTCTTTGTGTCTTCCTCACCTGCTGATCCCACAGTCCAGTTTCCTTCGTTGTAGTTCAGCTTGTACCCCGCATCAATGCTTTTCTGTGATAATACAAAATTATGTATACTGGCATTTTCTGCATTTGCGGAAATATAGGGCCAATCCCTATGAAAGGATCCTGGAAAAAGCCGGCTTTGCGTCTGAAACTGGGTGGTGCCAGTCACTTTACCGCCAATGGTTACGATGCCTTCCTGTTTTACTACAAGAATCCCCCGTTCTTCCTGGGGATCGCTGACACCGGTAAAATTCCCTGAAATAAACACATCGCTTACACCGTTCACGTCCAGACAGCCGCCCCGCTGCAGTGTGACATTTCCATAAGTATCTGTTGTTGACGTCAGACACCCTTTGTCTGCCACCACAATATTGCCCACACCTTCTACAACCGCTCCATCTATCATACTTTGGCTCAGCGTCAACGTCGTGTTTTCATTTCCATAGTATTCCTCTGTTTTGGCATAATCATTTACGCCGCCGGCTATATTTATTTCTGCCCGGATGTTTTTGCTGGTATCTACTCTTCCCCGGACTATAACCCGAGTATCCAGATTCACTTCAGCAGTTCCCCGATAAGGAACTTTATTGTCGCTCTCTGCTTCGTGTCCCATGTAGACTGCCTGGAACATCGTCTCTGAATTGGAATTCCTCACAGTCAGAGAGGCATTTTGCCCGATCTGGGTATTGGCGTATCCGCCGGCATATACCGTGGGAAGCAGTTCTTTTTCTGTGCCGCCGAGAGCGCCGAGACTTCCACCTTCTAAAAAAGTCTTCACATTATCAAAAGTCAGACTATGCCCTGCGAGAAATAACTCCCGGTGGGGAACACTGCCCAGCGCATTTGAAGACGAAAAAGTCAATTTGATGTCCTGAAAACAGACATCACCCTCCAACTGGACCGGACTACGGCTGTTTATTATACCGTTTTCCGTTCCCCGTATCACAGTATCCCCAGGAATCTTCACCGGAAGCATACTGCCGTCCGTATCGGCGTCTTTACCAATAGTGATCTGTGCATTCACTGTGATCGGACTCTTATGCTGCTGCAAAGCAGCCATAAATTCATCCTGTGTACTGACTGTGACTCCATTTTCCTCTGAAAATGGAACGCTCTCTGACTGCAGTCTTTCCACGCCCTGCTGAACCATATCCAGCTCTTTGGCAGAAACAGGACTGTGTATTCCACCCAGGATCAATGACGCTGCTGTTATGATGCATAAATTTTTTTTGATTTTAGCTCTCATTTATCATTTTCCTCCTTGTTTTCTTTACTGTTTTGGTACTTAGTTTACTTGGATTATACTAGAAAATGAGAACTTTGAACAGTAGTTTTTTAGCAATCTGAAATAAAAGATTTTATGTATTCCCGTATCCGACTTTTAGAAAAGACTGACAAGATACCATCACATCCAATATAAAGTTTCCGTTCTGCGTATAACAGAGCATCTCTCCATCAAGCCTTTCTGCCGCTTCCTTCACAGTAGAAAGCCCAAAACCATGGCCATGTCCTTCCTTATCTGTGGCAGGTATAGTCCCCTTCTCCACATTCAGGTCATCCCGACAGCGGTTCCTGATCCGTATCAGAAGATAATTTCTATTGTATTTTATCTGAACAGAAACCTCCCGTTTCTCTGTCTTAAGCCCTTTCAGCGCATCACAGGCATTTTCCAGCCCATTAGAAAGTATCTGGCAGAGCTCCATGTAAGGCAGCGATTCATCCCCGACCTGTATATTCATGCGGTATTTTGCACCTAGTTCTTCCAACTTCCCGGAATACTGGGTGAATACTGCATTCAGATATGGATTGGCACAGAACTGTCCCGGCAGACTGCTCATCTCCGTTTCTATGTTTTTCAGATATTCCTGCGCCTCTTTCACCTGTTTCGCAGCCAGCAGTCCCGACAGCGTGACCGTATACCCTTTCATGTCATGTTTCATCTTCCGTATCTGCTGCTGGTTTTCAAGCTGTGCCGCTAACATATTTTTCTGTTCCTGCAGAATAAGCTCACTGTGCCGCTTCCGATAAAGCAGAAGTTGTCGGTACAATGCTGCAAAAATCGTTGCATATGTCATGGGCATCAATAACAGTATCAGCAAAAAAGCTGGCATCTCCTGCGGTCTTTTGGTAATAATTACAGGAAAATTCGCTTTGACCGCAAGCAGGACATAATAAAGTGCCGTCATGCCAGCAAAAATAACCCATCCCTTCGTAACCGATTCCTGTAATTCCAGATAAGGCTTTCGCAGGCGGCGGACTGCCCACCATTCCACCAGCGGAAATAATACGAGCCTTCCGATAAACATCAAAATGTACCGTCCGCCTCCAAAATAAAAATCCAGCACATTTGTCACTACAATAATCCACAGAGCAACCGTGTCTGCCAGACAAAAGGTAAAGAAAAACCTTCCCTTTTTATCTTTTGAGACAAACCAGAAAAACAGCAGGCTCGGCAGGGTACATGTTAGTATGAAAACCTTTCCCATCATCTCCGGCCCATAGAAGAACAAGCCTGCCACATTCAAAACGATTAACAATCCCATTGTAATTCCTGTGAGAACAAACGTTTTTCTTTTCCCATAGCGGGAACGGTACAGCATCATAAAGAGTATTAAAATGTGGAACAAAGACCACAATACCGATAAATCCCGAAATACAGTCATTAATCCACCTCCTCAAACAATATTTCCTGGTATCTCTTTTTAATCTCAGCATAATACCGTCTGGACACCGGAATCCGCTCTCCATCAATGATCAGGTCATTTCCGCTTAACCCTTCCACAAGATACATGTTGACGATAAAGCTCTGATGGCAGCGCATGAATATGTCCCCGTACATCTGATGCTCTATATCGTTTAGCTTTCCCGTACTCTCCTGTATATTTCCATCCGTACAGTAAATGAAAAGAGTATGCCCCCTGCTGCTGATATAACGGATTTTTCCGTATGGAATCGCTCCGCTTTTTCCCCACCATGAGTAAATCAGTTTTTTCTCACTGTCAAGGGCAGCAATTTTTTGTACTTTTTGAAGAAGCTTATTCAGGCTCTCTTTCTGTACAGGTTTTATAAAGTATTGTACAGCATATAGGTCGAATGCCTCCCTGTAAAAATCATCGCTGGTAGAGATAAAGCTGATGACTGCCTCCTCCTGTAATTTACGAAGTTTTTCTGCCAACTCAATCCCGTTCATCGATTCCTCCATGAAAATATCCAGCAGGTATAAGTCATACTGTATCCTTTTATTTTTAATATCTGCCAAAAGACTGTCTGCACTGAAATACACACTGACTTCATGCCCTTTCAAAAGTTTTTTGAGGAACATGGCATCCTCCATACAGTCATCACAGACTGCTATGTGCATATGCCTCCCTCCTTGCTGGATCTTTGCAGCGAAAAGCAGTTATCAGCGGAAACAAATTTTCCATCGATAACTGCTCTTCCATTTTCAGGCTGATATCAGAAAAAGAGCACCCTTTACCCTTGGGTTGGCTAAAGCTTCTGCTGTTTCTGCTCATTTACTGTCAACTCCCTACTAATTTCAATTTATATACGTAATTTATTATAGCACCTTATTCCTGCCCTGCTATGACAAATTTGTTCCAAATCATGCTAATTTTGTCTCAGACCTGGCTTGTTCATGTCCATTCCCTTATCTGAGCCGTTTTAATACTTCAAGCGTATAATCCCATGTACGCCGGACACTCTCCACATCCATAGATTCTTTCGGGGTATGGATATCTTTCATATCCGGTCCAAAGGACACACAGTCCAGTCCCGGCAGTTTCCCGGCAAACAGCCCGCACTCCACACCGGCATGGATCGCCTGTACCACCGGTTTCCTGCCATACTGTTCTTCAAAGACTTCCACCATCCGGTCTCTCAGCGGGGAATTCTGCCGGTATTCCCATGCCGGATACTCTCCGCTGCAGGAGACGGTCCCGCCTAACGCTGTGACAAGGCAGGAGATCCTGTTTACCAGTTCCTTTTTCTCTGTCTCGACACTGCTTCGGACGGCGAAAGAAAAACTTACTTCATCTTCTTCCGTCTTGAGGATACCAAGATTCAGAGAGGTCTGTACCAGACCTTCTACATCTGCACTCATCCGCTGGATCCCTCCTGGGAGACATACGAGGGCGGCAACCACTTTCTCTGCTGTATCTGCCGTCATCACCGGAATAGTGTGGACACCGTCCCCAGGATCCACCGCCAGTCCCACTTCCGGATCCGTCTGCCGGTACTCTTTCGCCAATATTTGCGCCAACTCTTTCACCGCATTCTTAAATTCTACTATTCTATCCTGATCCGACGACGCAAACAGCAGTTTTGCCTCCGCCTGTCTTGGGATGGCGTTATCCTTCAGGCCTCCGCTGACTTCACATATTCTAAATGAAAAGGTCTTTTCCAATTCATAGAGGATACGCCCAAGGATCTGATTGGCATTTCCACGCCCTTTGTCAATTTCTACGCCAGAATGCCCTCCCTGCAGACCGGTAACTGTCAATGTCACAGGAATTCCTTCTGTTTTCTCTCTCTGTATCGGCAGATGTACCGTGGCAGCCACGCCTCCTGCGCAGCTCACCAGCAGATACCCTTCTTCCTCTGAATCAATATTCAGCATGGTTCTTGCTTTTAGGACAGACGCATCCAGTGCTGCCGTTCCCAGCATACCGATTTCCTCATCTACAGTAAAGACCGCTTCCAGGGGTGGGTGTGGAATATCTGTGGAGGAAAGGATCGCCAGCATATAAGCGACAGCAATTCCGTCATCGCCGCCCAGTGTTGTGCCCTGGGCTGTGATTACACCATCCTGCAGCTGCAGGCGCACTCCTTCTTTTGCAAAATCAATCTCGAAGCCCTCTTCTTTTTCACAGACCATATCCATATGTCCCTGCAGCATCACAGGAGCCGTCTCTTCATATCCAGCTGTTCCTTCCTTCCAGATTATCACATTATTTTTATCATCCCGGATAACTCTCAGATCATGTTTCTTTGCAAAGGCCACAAGATAATCACTGATTTCCTTCGTATTGGAAGACCCGTGAGGGATTCCGCAGATCTCTTCAAAATATTGAAATACCGGCTTCGGTTCCAGATTTGTTAAAATACCCATGTTTTCTACAACGCCTCACTTTTTCTTTATGATAAACCGGTTATTCTGGAGTGTGCCGAGAAATGTCACCACACGGTCCAGCATCCGGTCCTTTTCACCGGGGAACTGTTTCTCCATCGCCATAACGATATCATATACGGTATTTCTGCCATCCATCAGGTTCCAGAGTGCCGTCCCGTATGCATCGAGGGAAATATGGCTTACCTTAGGTTTGTGCCAGAATTTCTGGGCAATCCGGTGATGCGGTCCCTTATTTTCCACATCAATAACGACACTCCCGTCCTCCTCCTGGCGCCAGGGGCGCTGGGGGGAGGGAACAAATACCGTATCCATATAATTAGAAGCTATCCTTTTTTTCTTTTTCATATTGTTTATGCCTCATACTTTTTCTTCCTGTGAAGAGAGAAATAGAATATCGTCGCCAGCAGAAGAAGGAAGAATACTACCCCTCCTGCATTTCCAAGGGGCGTCTCCAATTTGATCAGATCTGCCAGTGTACTGCCGCCTTTCAATGGTATTACGGCAAATACGGCAAGCAGGATACCAACCAGACCTTCTCCGGCGATCAGACCGGAACTGTACAACACGCCCCTGTCGATAACGTCCTTGTTTTCCTCTTTGCTTTTCCCTGCTTTCTTCCACTCAAAGAACCAGCGGATCATGCCTCCGATAAAGATCGGCACAGAAAGATAGATCGGCAGATACAGACCAATAGCGATCGGCAGCACAGGCAGACCAAGCACTTCGATGACCACCGCGATAAAAATACCGCAGAATACAAGTCCCCAGGGAAGAGTGCCGCCCATAACACCTTCCACCACCAATTTCATCAGGGTAGCCTGGGGAGCCGGAAGCTGCTGCTCACCAAACCCCCATGCCGCATTCAGCAGATACATTACGCCACCGATAGCAAGGGCAGATACCAGCGCACCTACCAGTTCACCGATCTGCTGGCGTATCGGCGTAGCACCAACAATATATCCGGTTTTCAGATCCTGGGAAGTATCTCCCGCCATCGCCGCCACAATACAGATCACCGTACCAATACAGATCGCGGATGCCATGCCTTCATATCCTGTCATCCCGGTGGCTTTCAGCAGCGCCGTAGCGATCAGAAGCGTGGCGATCGCCATTCCCGATACCGGGTTATTGGATGAACCTACTAATCCCACCATGCGGCTGGACACCGTGGCGAAGAAAAAACCAAATACAACGATGATCAGCGCACCGATCAGACTTACCGGAACAGATGGCAGCAGCCAGATCACAAGGGCGATCACGAGTGCACCGCCCATAACCACAGGCAGCGGCAGATCCTTATTCGTCCTAAGTTCGGTCGCATCCTTGTGTCCGAAGCCCTTAACCGCTTTGGAAAATGTCTTAATGATCGTAGGCATTGATTTGACCAGACTGATAATTCCTCCGGCGGCCACAGCTCCGGCACCGATATAGCGGATATAAGAACTCCAGATACCGGAAGCACCCAGTGTAGAAATAGGATCTTCACCCGGCGCCATAACCATGTCCCCGCCAAAAAGACTAATCAGCGGAATTATGACAAACCAGCCCAGCACACCACCGGCAAACATATAAGAAGAAATCTTTTTACCGCATATAAACCCAACACCTGCCAGCGCCGGAAGCACGTCCGCACCAAAACCGGCACGAAGCGGTTTGATTTCCCATGCCACCTCAGAAGGGAACAGACATAAACCGTCAGCAATAAATTTATACAAAGCAGATATCCCCAGCCCGGAAAATACTACTTTTGATTTATCGCCGCCGCTTTCTCCTGCAAGCAGAACTTCTGCACATGCCGTACCTTCCGGAAATGGCAGCACGCCATGTTCTTCAACGATCAATGCCGTTCGCAGCGGCACCATAAACAAGACACCAAGCAGACCGCCACACACAGCGATCACTGATATTTCCACAAAAGAAGGCGCTGATACGGCTTCACTCTCTGCCGCCCACATAAACAGTGCCGGAAGGGTGAAGATTGCGCCTGCTGCCAAAGATTCTCCAGCAGAACCGATAGTCTGTACCATATTATTTTCCAATATATTATCCCGTCGCAAAACAAAACGGATCAAACCCATGGAGATCACTGCCGCCGGAATCGAAGCCGACACAGTCATTCCCACTCGCAGACCAAGATAAGCGTTCGCCGCCCCAAACACAACCGCCAGAATAATCCCGAGGATCACGGATACCAGTGTCATTTCCGGCACAACCTTGTCCGCAGGGATAAATGGCTTAAACTCCTTTTTTTCATCCATAATCTCTATACCTCTCTCGTATTATATAGTAGTAGTGTTTATATTTAACACCCTAATATTTAGTATATCACAAAGCTGGCGATTACGAAAGGAAAAATGTTTTTTGTCATACTGCCGTTGGTCTAAAACCGGTTCTGTATTTTTTCTTGCCATTTTTAAAAAACGATAGCCGACAACCAAACATATGACTGCACAAATAATGCCAATAATTACCTCGAATTGCAATGTCCACATAGCGAACCCATTTACTGCATTATCAACAGTTTTCTCAAATCCCATATTATATCCTCTATGTTTGTAACATTTCTTTTTATATTAGTCCATGCGGCGGCTCCAGCTTGTAGCATTGGAACTGTTGCGTCCAAACATATAACATTCTTTACCATAGGTGCAAACGCCCGCCCACAGGCACAAGTTCCAGCAGCCACTCATAATGCTGTTCCTTTCCTTGGAATAAAAAATGTACTCATGTCAGCTTTTTCTAAAGTTAATAGTTTAACTTTTTTATCTATACCCCCTGAATAACCCGTTAAACTGCCATTTGTTCCTACTACCCTGTGGCAAGGTACGATAATAGAAATTTCATTGTGCCCAACCGCCCCGCCGACTGCCTGTGCTGACATATGTTCCACACCCCGTTTTTGGGCAAGCTGTTTTGAAATTTCCCCATAGGTCATGGTTTTTCCGTAAGGAATAGAATACAAAATTTCCCATACTTCATTTTGAAATTCTGTACCTGTAAAATGAAGTGGCACATTAAAATCCGGCTCTTTTCCTAAAAAATAAACATCAAGCCATTGTGCCGCTTTTTTCAAAAAAGGGGTTACTCTTTCTTCATGTTCATGGTCTAAGTATAGTGCAAAAAATTTCTGCCCTTCAAACCACAATCCAGTCAGACCAACATCATCTGCTGCCAAAAGAATATTCCCCATAGGGGATTTGTAATGACTTATATATTGCATATCACACCTCCACGCCAAAGTATTTGTTAGAGTCCGTTGGAGCATCTTTTCTTGTAACCATTGTGTAACAACGCACAGGTGTAACCACTGTGATTGTATAATCAATGAAATCTTCTGTTCTTCCCTCTTTCTGACTTCGACGATGTTCCATGCAGTTCCTCCACTTTGAAACACTTTCCTCATCCTCCCATACAGACATACTAAGTATCTTTCCCTCTGTTGCAAAAGAAGAAAAGCGTTCCACACGGATAAATCCCGGTGCATCTTTCAATAATTCTTTTAGTTTTCCAGCCCTTGAAAGATATTCCTCCATTTTACCGTTTTTCACGGTCACTTCAAATAATACAATCACATTTTCCATTTCTAATTCCTCCATTCAACATTTTTTCTGAAAATCAAATCAATTAAACACATCTATTTATTTCTTCTTCCATTGAACGCTACCTCCATAATTCCTTCATACAGATTTTACATAGTCTGTACCCATTTGTAAGCGCTTCTTCCAAAGTGCTAAAAAACATACCTCCCTCCTGCCAAAAGTAGCTTGACACCTTTTTGCTTTTTCACTATAATTTTATCACACAAAAAAGCTGAATAATATCAGAAAAACATCAAAAATCATCAATATATCTTCAATTGAAAGGGCATATACACATGAAAAGTGAAAATGAAAAATACCTCAATTCCATAAATTTGTATGCTGATACGGATTTTCCCTATCTGGTTCTTGATGTGATTAACGATAGGAGTTATCCCCTCAATCCCGGTTTTAGGGTTATGCACAGGCATGAAGATTTACAGTTTATCTATGTTTTAAGCGGGTCTGTTGAAGTGAAAACACTTGACAATGCCGTTTCCATACAGAAAGGAGAGGGCATTTTTATTAACAAAAATGTGGTACATTATGTCCGGCGCATGGGCGAATGCCACTATAACAGTTTCATTTTCCCAGCGCAGTTCATTGAATTTTCTGTGGGGCATACCTGCCCTGTTTATAGTCCGGCGAAACAGTTTGTAGACAGTGTTGTGGAGAATAAACAGTTTATGTTTTTTCATTTTACAAAAGAGGAAGAATGGCAGGAAAAAGCATTGCTGCTTTTGTGCAGGCTTTATGAACTGGAAAAGGAGAAAACGGAATTTTATGTTTATGAAGTGTTGGTGCTTTTGGCGGCTCTTTGGCTTACTATGAGAAAAAATATTTTGATACCGCCTAAGCAAAACCGCCGAGGGAAATTGAAAAATACTGTCAGTATGCGTATGCAGAAATTTTTACATCACATTGAACAGCATTACCCGGAAGATTTGACACTGGAAGATATAGCGGAAAGCGCAAATGTAAGTAAGTCAGAGTGTCTAAGATGTTTTCATTTAACCCTGCAGACAACACCCTATAAATATCTAATGGAATATCGGTTGTCAAAAGCGGCAGAGCTGCTAAAAAAAACAGTTCTGCCTGTCAGTGATATTGAGACCGTTTCAAGTTTTGTGTAAACTCAAAAAACCGATATAAGATTCGTTAATAGTTGCAAATGGGCAGAGCCGACATGCAGGGTTCTGCCCATGCCTGTATTATACAAGGATTTTTCTGTATGTCAAGGCAACCTG
>JAAVZE010000065.1 GCA_022791495.1 Eubacterium sp. | reverse complement strand
GCTTCTGGTCTCGATTTTGGGGATGACCTTATAAGGATTCATGAAAGGAGAATTTATGTCTAAAAAATACATGGTTATAGATGGAATCCGTACGGAATTTACGGATGAAAAGAATATATTGCAGGTAATCCGCAAGGCTGGTGTCCATGTACCTACCTTCTGTTATTACACAGATATGTCCATTTATGGTGCCTGCCGTATGTGCGTTGTGGAGGATGAAAGAGGGGGGATCATCGCCTCCTGTTCCACTCCACCCAAAGATAAAATGGTGATAAAAACAAATACATCCAAGCTTCATCAGCACCGGAAGATGATCCTGGAGCTTCTTCTGGCATCCCACTGCCGCGACTGTACGGTATGTGAGAAGAACGGCAACTGTCGTCTCCAGATGCTGGCAGCCAGATTCCGGCTGACTAATGTCAGATTTCCGAACACACATCCGGACCGCTGCATCGATGACTCATCCCTTTCCATCGTAAGGGATCCGAGCAAATGTATCCTGTGCGGTGACTGTGTGAGGATGTGTAATGAGGTTCAGCACGTGGGAGCCATCGATTTTGCCCACCGCGGCGCCAATATGGTAGTAAGTCCTGCTTTTGGCAGGGATATCGTTGAGACGGACTGTGTCAACTGCGGACAGTGTGCGGCAGTCTGCCCCACGGCAGCGATTACGATCAAAAATGATCTGCGAGAGGTGTGGCAGGCACTGTATGCTCCGGATAAACGGGTGGTCGCTCAGATTGCACCGGCGGTCAGGGTGGCGATTGGTGAGGAATTTGGCCTCCCGGCAGGAAAGAACTCTGTGGGCAAGATATTTACCGCTCTACGTATGCTGGGCTTTGACACGGTATTTGATACCAGTTTCAGTGCAGACCTGACGGTGGTAGAGGAAGCCAGTGAACTGGTTTACAAGCTGGAAAATGGCGAAAAGAAATATCCTCTCGGCAATTCCATGCCTCTATTTACCTCCTGCTGCCCGGCGTGGGTACGCTTTGTGGAAACCAAATATCCGGAGATTCTTCCTTATGTTTCTACCTGCAAATCTCCGATGGAGATGTTTGGCGCGGTGCTCAAGGAGCATTACAAGCCGGCGGATCAGGAAGCCGGGGTAGAGACGATCTCGGTAGCTGTTATGCCATGTGTGGCAAAGAAATACGAGGCGGCGAGAGAAGAATTCAAGAGAAATAACGTACCAGACGTGGATTATGTCATAACCACAAAGGAACTGATCCTGATGATCAAAGAGCTGGGAATCCAGTTTAATGAGATCGAGCCAAGCGCTCCGGATATGCCATTTTCTATCAGCTCCGGCGCCGGCGTGATCTTTGGTGTGACCGGTGGTGTTATGGAGGCTGCCCTGCGTCATGTGGCGGAGCAGAACAATGAAGCCCTGCGGGAGATCGAGTATTCCGGGATCCGTGGTCTGGAGGGCACGAAGGTGGCAGAGGTAGAGATCGGCGGCAAGACACTTCGTGTGGGAGTGGTAAATGGTCTTGGAAATGCAGAAAATCTGATCCAGAAGCTGCAGCGCGGTGAAGAAAAACTGGATTTTGTAGAGGTTATGGCTTGTCCTTATGGATGTATCGGCGGCGCCGGACAGCCATTCGGTTATCAGAGCGTGAAGCAGGAACGGGCAACTGGTATGTATAAAGCCGATAAGTCTGCTATTATTAAGCGTTCCGTAGAAAATCCTACTCTTCAGAATATGTATGAGAATGGTATGTTAAAAGATCGTGCCCATGAATTACTGCATGTGCACTATGGCAAATAAACAGTATAGACAGACCTCAGTATCTGGATTAAAGGTTGCTTTCATTTTAGATACTGAGGTCTTGTTTTGGAAATAAGAGATAATTCACATATTCCTACCGTGTCATGTCATCTACTGCATCTTCTACGCCATCTACGGTATCTTTTACACCTTTTCCTACACCATCTACGGCATCATCTACTGCATCACCTGCTTTGTCAAGGGCATTGTCGTCTTTGTTGTCGTTGTTGTCATTGACGGTACCATCTTTGTTTCCGTCGTTGTTGTCATTGTTGGTGTTGCCGTTCATGCCCGTGGTGTCAGTGTCGTCTGTGCCATTATCAGAAGCGGTCGCCGGAGAAGCGGAAGGTTCCGGGCTCTCTGTGGCTGCTGCCGGAGAAGGGGATGCTGCAGCATCATCCTTTTTGCTGTTTCCGCATCCAGCCATAAGAAAGGCAGACAGACACATCGTAGCGGTTATCAATAATATTTTTCGTTTCATAGAGAAATTCCTCCTGTTTGAAATTCGACATCTTAGCACAATGGCGCCAGTACAATTTGTACCGTTTTTCCTGTATCAGCTTGTGCTCTGTCATGGATAGTATGTTCAGAAGGAATTATTTTATTCACCATCCGCCGTCAAAACCGATCACCTGTCCAGTGAGGTAGTATGGTGCCCTTAAAAGTAAGGCGATAAATTCGGCGGTTTCCTCTGGCGATGCCATGCGTCCGGCAGGGATTTCTTCACAGATGGCCTGGATCTCATCCGGGGTAAAGCAGGCATTCATCGATGTATCGATCATACCGCAGGCAATAGCATTCACAGAAATTCCGCTGGGAGCCAGTTCTTTGGCAAGGGATTTTGTCAGTGAGTCAAGTCCGCCTTTTGTGGCAGAGTAGGCGGCCTCACAGGAAGCTCCCGCATTTCCCCAGATTGAAGATATATTCAAAATCCTGCCCTTTTTGGCATGGATCATATGGGGAAGTACTTGACGGCACAGAAAAAAGGCAGAGGAGAGATTTGTATTTAATATCTGAAACCATTCTTCATCGGAAAGGTCCGGAAGAAGTCCGATCTTTGAGATCCCGGCGTTGTTAATGAGAACATCAATTTTTTTAAAATGCTCCAGGGCTGTTCCCACGATCTCACCAGCTGTATCGCTTTTACTGATATCCCCGCAAAATGTAACACAAGTTTTCGTGTGTTGGAGGCATTCTTGTTTGAGTTTTTCAAGCTTTTCTGGGGATGAGCTGCCGCAGAGCAACAGTTCACAGCCCTCTTCTGCCAGCTTTCTGGCAACAGCGCTTCCGATGCCGCCAGAGGCGCCTGTAATGATTACGGTATCTTTCATTTTTTGACTCCCATGATATAATATAGTATGGTTTTAGTTTATCACGATCATTCAAATTTTGCAAAAAATCTTGTATAATGAGGCATTTTCTGTTACAATAGGGCTATTGTTTGGCCACATATCAGAGATCAGCAAGGATAGGAGAGGGAAGATATGTTGAAAATTGTTTTAAAAACTTTTTTAAAAACAATGGGAATTATTATTTTGCTGCTTGCAGTAGGGGTTGCAAGTTATTTTCTTACGATGTTTTTTTATAATACCACAGAAAAGGAGGAGCGGAGCACAAAGTATGAACATGTGATCGATGTGAATGCGGGCTCCGAGTCCAGTAATCTGATTTACAGTGTGGAAAAAGATACCAAGCTGGTTCGGGCGCTAGTGTTAGAGCTTTTTGATAAAGAGACAGGGAATCTTGACTACATTACGATCCCAAACAAGACTCAGATCTCGCTGTCCTCTACTAAATACAATGAATATATGGAAGTGAGCCCCCAGATTCCCCAGATTGTAACACTGCGTGACATCAATGAATATTTTACCGGGGATGTGGCTTATGAATACGGAATCCTTCTGCTCCAGGAAGTTTTGAATGTGGATATTGGATATTTCACGGCCATGGATTCTGAGGATTTTAACAAACGTTTTGAAAAAAAAGAGGGAGCTTTTATCCCACGGCGGGAATATTTGGATAACGTTCAACAGAATAAAGACGAGGATGCCATGAGAGACTTTATCGAAAAGGAATGGGATGTCATTATCTCAGATATTACCTTGTCACAGAAGAAGCAGTATGCTCCCGGATTTGTCAAAGTAAACCGTGATCTCATCTATGCCCACCGTGCCTATGCCGAGGAAATTAAAGGGAAGGCTACCCTGGACGGGGCAAAGACGAAAAAAATGATTGATAAGATCTGGGAGAGTGAAAAGCGGACGGCAAAGCAGAAACATGTGGATGGAACAGCGGCTCCGACGGATCTTGAAAAGTTAAAGTCCCGCAGCATTCAGATCACGAATGGAAGTAAGATCAATGGTCTGGCTGCTTCCTTTAAGGAAAAATTGGAAGCAGAAGGTCTTTATGTAATGGGCGTAGGGGATTTTAGTGGCGAGGTACAGAAAAAAACCATTATTTATGCGAGAAAACGAAGATGGGGAAGATATCTGAAATCATTTTTTAAAGCACCGGTGATTCAGGAGGCGAAAGAACTTACGAATAGTGCTGATATTGAGATCGTTCTTGGTACGGATGATAAACCGTGATCGTATCATAGCTCAACGGCAAAGAAAGGAACATGTTATGGGAACAAAGATTAAGATCATGGATCTGGAAGTGGATATTTTGAGCGAGGAAACTCTTCGGGAGGAAATTGCTGGTTATCTCTCCCTGGATGCTTTGAATATCATTCATCTGGTCTCTTTGGATTACATTGATACCTATGAAGCCAATGATCTTGTTCAGGATACTCTCAGAGAGTCAGATATGGTGCTTCCAGGGGAAAAGGCGATACTGAGTACGTATCATGTGGATGTACTGGAAACGGGAGGTATGGTGGTGGATTACCGTTCTGCCGGAAGAGTCGCTGACCGTGAGCTGCTAGAAGGAAAGAAGTGCTATCTGGTGCTAAAAGATCAGAAAGAGGCAAGAGTGGTTTACCGGTATCTGATCACCCACTATCCCTTTTTGGAGATCGTCGGTTTGTATGTGGCCGGCAAAGAGGTGAGCCAGGAGGCTCTGATTAACGATATCAATACAAAGCTGCCGGATCTCATTCTGATCTCTATGGAGGACATCCAGGCAGAGGAGTGGATCCACAGCAATAAGCTTAAGATCAACGCCAAGCTCTGTGTGGTGCTGAGCAGCGTTATGAATCTTATTATCCGGGAAAATATTCATATTCCCAAATTTGTAAAAAGACTACAGCTGGGCAGCATCTATGCCTGCATAGCAAGAATTCCATATTCCAATTTCTGGAGACGTCGAATATTTAGAAAAAAAATGGACAACTATAATAACAAAAAGCTTATGGAAAAAGCAGATGTGAATGAGGAGTTGTCGGATGAAAAAGAAGGACAGTGAACTGTTATCGTACCTGCTTGTGACAGCAGGTACTTTTTTTATGGCTGCGGGGATCAATATTATCTATGAGCCCCTTTCCATGGTAACGGGGGGATTTTCGGGCATAGGTATCATATTAAAAAAGGTACTGGAGGCAAAGGGGGGATTCAGCCTTCCTGTGGGCGTTACAAACTTTTTCTTGAACCTCCCCCTGTTTATCCTGGCGGTGAGGCTTAAGGGCGGCAGATTCTTGAAAAGGACTCTGTATGCCGCCCTCTGTTTCTCTGTGGCACTGCTGGTAGTACCATCCTTTGAAAATCTGCACAAGGATTATCTCATGGCAGCGATCTATGGAGGCGTGCTCAATGGTGTGGGACTGGGACTTGTGTTTTCCAGGAATACCTCTACGGGTGGAAGCGACTTGCTGAGCACGTTGCTGAATCACTGGTTTCCGGGACTCAGTATATCTGAGCTTTTGATCATCATCGATGGTGCCATCGTGCTGGGAGGAATGTTTTTCTTTGGTATGCAGACGGGGATGTATTCTATTGTCGCCGTATTTATCACTGGAAAAGTGTCCGATGCATTGCTGGATGGCCTTAAGTTCGCCAAAATGGCGTATATCATATCCGATTCTCCTGCCAGGATCTCCGAAGAAATCTTGCGGCGTCTGGACCGGGGGGTCACTGGTCTGAATGGGAAGGGGATGTATTCGGGAAAGGATAAAAATGTGCTTTTGTGTGTTGTGTCCAAAAAAGAAGTGGTTCGTTTGATAGAAATTGTAAAAAATGCCGATGAAAATGCCTTTGTTATCGTTATGGATGCCAAGGAAGTCCAGGGGGAGGGTTTTATCGAAAAAAGTGTAGATGGTTAGTTATGCAAAATAGACAAAGATTTGCGAATTATTTATGAAATTTGGATATAGAGTTTTTGGACAAAATAGTGTATAGTGTTAATAGAAGATGTTATGCAAATATTAATTCCAGGGAGGAACATGTAATGGCAAGTTTATCATTAAAAAACATCAACAAAGTATATCCAAATGGATTTCATGCAGTAAAGGATTTTAACCTTGAGATTGAAGACAAAGAATTTATTATCTTTGTAGGTCCTTCAGGATGTGGTAAATCTACAACCCTTCGTATGATCGCTGGATTGGAAGAGATTTCAAACGGAGAATTGTGGATTGGTGATAAGTTAGTAAATGATGTAGAACCGAAAGATAGAGACATTGCGATGGTTTTCCAGAACTACGCGTTGTATCCACATATGTCAGTATATGACAATATGGCATTTGGTCTGAAGCTGAGAAAGGTTCCTAAAGATCAGATCGAGCGCCTGGTACATGAGGCAGCTAAGATTCTTGACATTGAGCATCTGCTTGATCGTAAACCTAAGGCTTTGTCCGGTGGACAGAGACAGCGTGTGGCGATGGGACGTGCGATCGTGCGTGATCCAAAAGTATTCCTTATGGATGAGCCTCTTTCTAACCTCGATGCAAAGCTTCGTGTTCAGATGCGTATTGAGATTTCCAAGCTTCATCAGAGACTGGAGACAACGATCATCTATGTAACCCATGACCAGACAGAGGCGCTGACCCTTGGTACGCGTATCGTCGTTATGAAAGACGGGGTGGTACAGCAGGTTGACAGTCCATTGGATCTTTACATGAGACCGAATAACTTATTTGTAGCCGGATTCATTGGTTCACCTCAGATGAACTTTATTAAGGCAAGAGTGAACGTATCTGGTTCCGATGTACTTCTTACCTTTGGTGCCAACACCATAAAGCTTCCTGAAAGCAAAGGGAAGAAGCTGATCGAAGGCGGTTACGAGGATAAAGATGTGATCTTCGGTATTCGACCGGAAGATATTAAAGATGAAGAGATGTTCATCAGCAATTCACCGGATACTACTCTTGAGGCTACCGTTAAGGTATATGAGATGCTCGGTGCAGAAGTATTCCTTTATTTCACCATTGAGAACCATGACATTACCGTTCGTGTGAATCCTCGTACGACAGCTCGTCCAGGTGATACGATCAAGATTGCGCTCGATGCGGAGAAGATCCATCTGTTTGACAAAGAGACGGAAAACACCATTACAAACTAGACCTGGATTAATATTTATATATGTAGATTAAGAAAAAACGTCTGTACCAGCGATATAAAATCGTTGATACAGACGTTTTTAACGGCAAAGAAAGGTGCCCTCATAAACAGTTTGGTTACGAGGGCACCTTTACTTTTGCAAGTTGTTGATTCTTGAGAGGTGCGCGATTCTCAGCCGCACCTTTTTTACGAAAACTTATTGATGATGTCATGAATGAACAGAGCGTTCTTCTCGTTGTTCTTAACCACACTGGACAATACTTCTGTTGCAGAGGTGGTTCGATAGATCTTCTCGATAATATCATCGACTCCGATGGCATTTTCACCGGAGGCGCTCTGTACGGTCTCGATCTGATCTTTAATATTTGTCACTGCCTCAACAAACATGGTAGATACTTCATTAATTTCTTCTATGATTGTCTTGATCGTTGTAATCGAGGAATTGTACTCATTTGCAATGTCTACAAATTCCCGGAACTGTTCTGCTACATCGGATTTGAGGAATGTTGTCATATTGTTGAAACAGCTCTGAACATGTTCAATGTTAGAAGCAGTATCGCCACAGATCGATTGGATCTGAGTAGCTGTTTCGGAAGAACTGTTTGCCAGCTTTCCAATCTCACTTGCTACAACGGCAAAGCCTTTTCCAGCCTCTCCAGCTCTTGCTGCTTCAATGGAAGCGTTCAGGGACAGAAGATTGGTCTGGCTTGTGATATCAAGGATCTGTGTTGCCATATCATTGATCCGCATAAGAGACTGCAGTTTGACCATGGCTTCTTCGATGTTTTTTTGATTTTCCTCAATGCCGGATTCTGTGGATTGGAGCGAATTGTTCGCGTTATGCTTCATCTCGCTGACAACCTTCATCAGGCTTTCGCTTTTCTGGCTGCCCATCAGCACCTTTTCTTCAATCTGCTGAACCATATCAGCGATTCGTGCAATCTCATTTCCTACACGGTTGATGGCTTCGTTGGTGGTATCTGTCGTTGCGAGAAGTTCTTCTGTTGTCGCTGAGTTATCTTCGGAACATTCCAGAAGAACGTGGGAAGATTCCGTCATCTTTTTGGCTGAATCCGATAGGAAGTCCGAACACTGGGTCAGTGTTGCCACAATTTTACTAAAGGTAAAAAACAAAGAATCCATCGCAGAAGCAATCTGACCGATCTCGCTCTTCCGGTCGGTGTATTTTTTCAGCTTTGGATCCGGTGTAAGGTGAAGATTCTTTAACTGAATAATAGAATTTTCGATCACTTTCAACGGCTTAATGCTGAAACGAATCATAAACCAGGAGAGCAGTGCGATTAGGATAAAAGCTGCGATACAGATCACACCAAGTGTTCTCATGCTTTTGTTTGCCTGTGCATAGATCTCTGACTGACTGTCACTCAATGCCACAGCCCAGCCACGGTCTGGCAAAGCACGGTAGGCAGCAATGGAATCTGATTTGTCTGAGGCAACATATTCAAGAGTTCCGCTGGTCTTTTTAACATCCTTATGTATCACATCAATGACGGAGAGAAGCATTTTGTCTTCGATGGGCTGGGCCATAAGAGATTCATCCTCATTGAAAATATGAACTCCGGTCTCAGTATTGATCATATAGTATTTTGCGTTCTTTAATCCCTCAACTGCCAGGGAATCAAGCATTTCCTTCAGACCTGCAGCGAAAGGGCCTCCACCTACATAACCAAGGATCGTTTTACCATCTTCATCAAAAACCGGACAATACATAGATAAAATTAATTTTTTTGATGCAGGAGATACGATAATTCCTGTGTTGTAAAGACCATTTGCCTTTGTCATGGCATCCTGTAACGCTTTCAGGCCATCTCCTTCCCTGGTTGTGATTCCTACAACTTCTGGGTTGGAATGGGCGATAACATGGGTATCCCACTCACCGATATATATTCCCTCCCAGTTATCCAGACCTTCAAAATATTTCAAGGTAAAATCCTGAGCGGTCTTCTGCAGATCCTTATCGGATGGATTTTTAAGAAAAGCTGCTACGACTGGCGCCTTACTATAGGCAATCAGCATATTTTCTGAGTCGGTTACATACTGTTCAATAATTTTTGTTTTTGCTTCCAGAGAGGTATTCATATTGTCAATGGAAGTGGTTTTCATAGCTGTTGTCATACTGTTATTCGCAAAAAGAAACAGCAGCAAAATACAGATTGCGGATACAATAGCAATGGCGGCAGTTATGACGGTACTTAATTTTCGATTTTTGATCATTTTTATCCGTCTCCTTTAT
>JAAVZE010000064.1 GCA_022791495.1 Eubacterium sp. | reverse complement strand
ATATGAGCAGCACAGGTGATCGCACCTGGCTATACCGAAAGGTCCCAGGTGAGGAAAGTCCGAGCTTCACAGGGCAGGATGCCGGATAACGTCCGGTGGAGGTGACTCCCAGGCTAGTGCAACAGAAATATACCGCCTGTAACCTCCGCCATTTGGCGGCAGGACAGGTAAGGTTGGAATGGTGAGGTAAGAGCTCACCGCCTTTCTGGTAACAGAAAGGGCAGATGTAAACCCCATCCGAAGCAAGACCGAATAGAGAGCGATACGGCGGCCCGTCGTGCTTTCGGGTAGGTCGCTAGAGCCTGTTGGCAACAGCAGGTCCAGATAGATGATCATCCAACGACAGAACTCGGCTTATCGTGCTGCTCATACTAATAAAAACAGTGAAGAAATGAGGAAAAAGATGAAAGAGCGATATGAGCTTGCTTATAACAGGATCCATGAAATTATTTCCGAAACAAATATTCCGGAGGTTTACCGGGCGTACTGCCAGGAGACCGCTGTATTATTAACCAGACTGGATCAGGTGCTGGTACTAGCTGAGGGGGATGGGCTGCAGACGGCGTCCCTGGAACAGCTGAAAGCATGGAATACGCAGTTTTATGATCCATTGAGAGATGACAACTACGAAAAGTTTTATGGGAATCCCCGGTACTGCACAGAAAAATTCGGGGAGGAGCAGGGAAAGCTGATGGCTTATTTTTACAGCCGTTTCCGTGATGGCATCCTGGATGCCTACAGCGGTGACAGAGAGTCCCTGCTTCTGCTGATGGAACTGTTTTTACAGGTATATACGGTGCTTACTACCGAAGAGGACCAGCCGAGATGGCTCAAAGAAACGTTATATTATTACATTCACGACTATGATAAATATTATACGGAAAAGGGGATACGCAGGCTTCTCGATCCCTCGCTGGACAGGCTTGTGCGCATCGTGACAGACAGTGACCTGTCGGATGAAAAGTACCTGTATTATTATGGTGAAAATATTACAGAAAATGAGATCGCCACAGCGCGGTATATTTCCTCCCTTCCAAAAGAAAAGATCGAGAAGATTGCCACAACTTACACCGAGGGTTACCGCCAGGGATTTGTGGCGGCGGGGATAGATTTGTCAAAAAAGAAAACAGTAAATATCCGCTATAATATCGGTTTTGAGGCAGTCGTCCGTGAGGCTGTCCGGCAGTTTGCACAGATGGGTCTCTCTCCGGTTATTTCTATGAGTGGCAATACAAGACCGATGGGAGTAAGTACGACTCCGGCGAGCAAGCAGTATATTTATGACCACCGTTTTGACGATGCCCTTACGCTGAACCATGCCATTGTGAAGGAAAAACTTTCCCATGTGGAAGAGGCGTTTGAAACTTATAAAGAACTGGCATATACTTTTGCGGGGCCGGCAGTGATCGAGATATTCGGGGAAAAATTATTTGCGCCGGAGACCAAGAGCGAGAGTCCGTCTTACACGCCGGAGCAGCAGAAGCTTTCGGTGGATTACCGACGGGATTATATGCTGATACAGAACCGCTATATCCGTGAGGAAGAGCGGAGCTTTACGATTATTGCCTTTCCGATTCCGGAGATCGGCAGCGATTTTGAAGAAATATTCGACGAGACCATCAAGATCAATACGCTGGATATGGAAGTTTACCGGAAGGTCCATCAGGCCATTATCGATGCGCTGGATCAGGGAGAGTCAGTTCATGTCACCGGCAGGGGAGAGAATGAGACAGATATCACCGTGATGCTTCATGAGCTGAAGGATCCGGAGAAGGAGACGAATTTCGAGAACTGTCTGGCGGATGTGAATATTCCTGTGGGAGAGGTGTTTACCTCCCCGGTACTCAAGGGCACCAATGGTGTGCTTCATGTCACAAAAGTATATCTGAACCAGCTGAGATATGAGAATCTGCGGATGACCTTTGAGGATGGAATGATAAAGGACTACACTTGTAGTAATTACAAAGAGGATGCGGAGAACCGCAAATACATCAAAGAAAATGTATTGCACAACAGAGACACTCTTCCCATGGGAGAGTTTGCCATCGGGACCAATACCACTGCTTACCGCATGGGACGCCGCTTTGGGATTGAGGCAAAGCTTCCGATCCTGATCGCAGAGAAGACGGGACCACACTTTGCCGTTGGGGATACATGCTATTCCATGAGTGAAGATATTGTTCTTCATAATCCAGATGGAAAGGAAATCATTGCGAAGGAAAATGAATGTTCTGCGCTGCGCAAAACAGAGATAGAAAAGGCTTATTTTAACTGCCACACGGACATCACCATTCCCTATGACGAACTGGGCGATATCGTGGTGAATACCAGAGACGGGAAGGAGATCATCATTATCCGGGAGGGCAGATTTGTGCTGGAGGGCACAGAAATACTAAATGATATGGAATAAGAAAGAGAGGATGAGAGATATGGCAAAAGTAGGAATTTTAATGGGAAGTGATTCGGATCTGCCGGTGATGCAGAAGGCAGCCCAGATGTTAGAGAAGTTTGGTGTTGAATATGAGATGACGATCATTTCTGCTCACCGCATGCCGGATGTGTTTGTGGATTATGCGACAAAGGCGGAAGAGCGTGGGATTCAGGTAATTATTGCTGGTGCAGGGGGAGCCGCACACCTCCCGGGTATGTGCGCCGCTTTATTTGATCTTCCGGTCATCGGTATTCCGATCCATACCAAATCAGTAGGAGGTGTGGACAGCCTTTATTCCATCGTACAGATGCCATCCGGTATTCCGGTAGCCACCGTTGCCATCGACGGCGCAGCAAATGCCGGTATTCTGGCGGCGAAGATTTTATCTGTATCGGATATGGAACTGCGTAAGAAGCTGAAGGAGTATAAGGTGGAGATGAAAGATGGAGTGACTGCCAAGGCGGAGAAACTGGATCAGCTGGGATATGCGGAGTATATCAGGCAGATGTAGAGGGAACTGGCAGGTACGTATTAATTGGAAGAGAGACCCACTGGGGCATAAGTAAGTGTGCTTCGGTGGGGTTTTGTATAAAAAAGCTGCATGAACAGCTAGTGTGGACTAAGGTTTGAGGATTTAAGATGAAGCAGTCAACAGTAAAGGCACAATTTTCCTGTGAGTGCAAAATAGTCTGGGATATTGTGACGGATAATAAAAACTATGCCTGGAGAAATGATCTGTCCAGGATTGTAGTGATCGATGAAGATCGGTTTGATGAATACACGAAAGACGGGTTTGTGACGCATTTCTTTATTACGGTAAAAGAGCCATATCGGGAATACCGGTTTACGATGGAAAATAAAAATATGAGAGGGAACTGGTGTGGCATATTTGAAAGTTGTGAAAGTGGTACGAAAATAACTTTTACTGAGGAAGTTCAGGTTAAAAATCCTATTATGAATCTTTTCGTAAAGGGATATCTGAAAAAACAGCAGTCGAATTATATTGCTGATCTCAAGGAGGCTTTATCTGGCATGTAATGTTCAGGAAGGAGAGAACAAGTTATGAAAATCGAACACATTGCAATGTATGTACAAGACTTAGAGCGGGCAAAAGATTTCTTTACACACTATTTCCATGCGACGGCGGGTGAAAAGTACCATAACCCCAAAACGGGTTTTCAGTCTTATTTTCTTTCTTTTCAAGTTGGGGAGTGCAGACTGGAGATTATGAACAAACCAGAAATGGAATGTCTGGATAAACCGCTTACCCGTGCAGGATATGCACATATAGCCCTTTCCGCAGGGTCAAAGGAAGAAGTTGACAGGTTGACGGAACAATTAAGGAAGGACGGGTATACTGTCGTTAGCGGTCCACGGACAACAGGAGACGGATATTATGAAAGCTGTCTGGTTGACTTTGAAGATAATCAGATAGAGATAACGATTTAGCGGAGGGCAGAATGAAAGATACGATTCTGATCGTAGATGATGAAGCGGACATCGTTTCTACTCTTGAGGATTATTTTCTGTATAACGATTATCATGTAATGACGGCAGCCAGCGGCAGGGAAGCGATGGAAAAGGCGGGAAAACAGCCAGATCTTATTCTGCTGGACATCAATATGCCAGATGTAGATGGATTGGAAGTGTGCGCCCGGATACGGGACTTTGTCAGCTGTCCGATCCTCTTTCTGACCGCCAGAGTGGAGGACAGCGATAAAGTGAAAGGATTTGGCATGGGCGGGGACGACTATATTGTAAAGCCCTTTTCTTTGGAGGAGCTGGGGGCAAGAGTAGCCGCACATCTCAGGCGGGAGCGGCGCCGGGGGGAGACGTCAAAAGTCCGCTTTGATGATAAGCTGGCGATTGACTATACCGGGAGGCGTTTGTATTATGATAGCGAGGAAATTCCCCTTGCAAAAAAGGAATTTGATATTATCGAACTGTTGTCGGGGTATCCGGGGCAGATATTCAGCAAAGAGCGGATTTATGAACTTGTGTGGGGGTATGACAGCGAAGGTGAATCCTCAGTGGTAGCGGAGCATATCCGCCGTATCCGCAAAAAATTTGTGGCGGCGGGAACGAAACCCTATGTGGAAACTGTTTGGGGGGTGGGATACAAATGGGCAAAATAAGAGCCTTTTTCAAGAGCAAATCGATCAAAAAGGCTTTTACATTATACATGTTCGTCGGTGTTGTCTCTGCCTTTTTGGTTTCACTGGTTCTCTCAAATCTTTGCCAGTTTGGGTGTTCTGAAATTTTTGAAAAATATGAAATTCAGTATGGCATGCAGGATCCGGATATGAGAATTGAATTTAAAAAGACAGATGAGAATGAGCCGGACAGCACTTTATTCTATCAGTCGTCCTACGATTTTTTGGGGAGATTTACACCAGATGACCGCAGCGTATATAATATTCTTGGTCTTTTGAGCGTAGGCGTTTATCCGATTTGTTTCATATTGTTTATTGTTGTTACCAGCATATTGTTTTATCGGCGTCAGCTGCAAAAACCTCTTGCCATACTGGAACACGCTGCTGCTCAGATTGCGGGCAGTAATCTGGATTTCAATGTGGTTTATGACCGGGAGGACGAGCTGGGAAAGCTGTGCGCCTCCTTTGAGAAAATGCGCCAGGCGCTGCAGGAAAACAATGAAGAAATGTGGCGGCAGATGGAGGAGCGCAAGCGGCTGAACGCAGCATTTTCCCATGATCTGAGAACCCCGCTGACTGTTCTGAAGGGACAGAGCGAGCTTCTTATGCAGTATTCCCCTAAAATGACAGCGGATAAAATAAGCCGTACCTCAGAAATGATGCATCGGCATATTGCCAGGCTGGAGGCTTATGTGCAGACCATGGGTGATCTGCAGCGGCTGGAGGACATAGAAATAACCAGACAGCCAGTGGCTCCAGGAGAACTTTGGGAACAGCTCCGGCAAACAGGAGAGACGGTGTGCAGCGGAAAAGAGTTCTCATGTGTTTTTATTGGGGACCAGGAAATAACTTTAAATATAGATACTGCCATTGTTCAGCGGGTATTTGAAAACCTTCTTGCCAACGCGGTGCGTTTTGCAAAGGAAAAGACGGCAGTAACCTTAGAATCCCGGGACAGGTATTTATATCTGACCGTTTCCGACGATGGGAACGGGTTTACGAAAAAGGAGCTGGAAAATGCAACCAAGCCCTTTTACAAAACGGTGAATGAAACAGACAACGAGCATTTTGGTATGGGGTTAAATATCTGCAAGATCCTTTGTGAGAAACATGGTGGCTGCCTCCGGTTGGATAATGGAAACGGCGCTGTTGTTTCAGCCGTGTTTCGGCAATAAAATATTTGATAGGAACTTCCTGACGATATTGGGAAGTTTTTTTATTTTGTAGACAAAAAGTTGAAAATCTCCGCTTATTCTATATTTATCAGATGTGAGATACATCTGGAGAAAGGAGTATTTTCAAATGAATCATTCCATTGAGATCAAAAATCTGAATAAGTTTTATGGGAAGAAACAGGTATTGTATGATGTCAATCTTTCGATCCATCCGGGGATGTTTGGTCTGCTGGGCCGAAACGGAGCGGGAAAGACTACGCTGATGAAGACACTGGCAACGCTGCTTCAGAAAAAAGACGGGGAGATCATGGTGTGCGGGGTTCCCATTGAAAACACCAGGGAAATTCGTAAGATTACTGGGTATCTGCCTCAGGAATTTTCCATGTACTCGTCTATGAATGTGGGGGAAGCTATGGATTATCTGGCGGTCCTTTCCGGTATAAAGGGAGTTGAGAGAAAAGAACGCATCGATGTGCTGCTACAAAAGGTGAATCTCACCGAACACCGGAAGAAAAAAGTGAAGGCGCTTTCTGGCGGGATGAAGCGGAGGCTTGGAATCGCTCAGGCGCTGCTAAATGATCCCAGGGTCTTAATTGTTGATGAACCCACTGCCGGACTGGATCCAGAAGAACGGATACGTTTTCGGAATTTATTGTCTGAGCTGGCAGAGGATAAGATCGTTATATTGTCTACCCATATCGTAGGGGATATTGAGGCTGCCTGTGAAGATATAGCTATTATCAACGAAGGCAGGGTTATTTATAATGGGACGGTAGAGGCGCTTCTGCAGGCGGCAGAGGGCAGAGTGTTTACTATGACTGCTGCCAGGGAGGAGCTTCCCCGGCTCAAAGAGCAGCTTTCTATCACCAGTATGCATCCCCAGGGCAATCTGGTTTATATCCGGTTTATCGCGGATGCTTTGATGCCAGGGGCAGAGGTATGCGAGCCAAATATCGAGGACGCATATATGCTTTATCTGCATACCAGTGGCCTTCAGGATATTCTGAATGAAAAAGAGACGGGAGGTGTGTGGTAATGCTGTTTTTACGGGAACTGAAAAAAATAGTCATGTCCCTTCCCTATTTGATTTTTGTCGCTGCTATTGTGACCACGCTGTTTTCCCAGGGCGTATTCCGTTTCCATAATGATCTGATGCAGGAGCCGCAGCCGGGCGGCAGTTACGGTTTCAAACAGGAGGAAATCCCGGACATTATCATGCCGGCCGCGCTGAGCGACCTTTGGATGGAATTCTGTGAAAACAATTATACAACGTATCCCATCGGCTTTGTGAAACATGTCAAGCTTAGCGAAACTGATCAGGGAAAAGTCGCCGCTATCCTCTCCGAGATCACAGGAGAGCAAAAAGATGTGATCCTGGGGAAAAGTGATTCGGAAAAGTCAAATCCTGTGGTGCGTGATGGAATGGACTATTCCCGATTTAAGGAGCTGATGGCACTTGTGGATGATCTCCTGGGCGGCGGCTCCAACTATGCGCCGGATACTCTGACAGGATATGGAACCGTTCCCTTAACCTATGAGGAGGCAAAAGAAAGATATGAACTTGCGGTAAGTTGTGACCAGGTCACCGGGGGATACGCCCGTCTGTTTTCCGATTATGCCGGCGTCATGGTGCTGTCCATTCTCCCGGTATTTCTGGCAGTTATCCTGTGCATGAAGGATCGGCGCGCCAAAATGGAGGCACTTATCTATACGAAAAAAATATCCGCTGCCAGACTGACTCTGATCCGGTTTCTTGCGCTGGTCATAGCTGCTATGATCCCGGTGTTTATTCTGTCTTATGTGTCCAATATAATGGTGTGGGGCGCTGCCAATGGAATGCAGCTGGATTACCTGGCGCCGCTGAAATATGATCTGGGCTGGCTGTTACCCAGTGTGATGATCTCCACAGCTGTCGGTATGTTTTTGACGGAATTGACTGGCTCACCATTGGCAGCTGCCGTACAGGGCTTGTGGTGGATGATTGATGTAAATCTGGGGATCAAAACAGTTTCTTCTGGATATTCCCTGTTTCGCCTGTCTCCCCGCCATAATTCAGGGGCGGATTCCTGGTTCCGGACTGAGGATTACCAGAATCACTTCCGGGATCTTTTACAGAACAGGCTCTTGATCACGGGAATCTCTTTGGTTTTGGTGTTGCTGACAATTCTGATCTATGAAGCGAAAAGAAAGGGGAAATTTGGTGGAAACATTAAAAATCGCAAAAACAAATCTAAGGCATAATTCCTTTTTGTCCATTGCCGCCGCTGTGATGTTGTGCCTGATTACACCGTTACTTATCGGGACAGCCAATCTGGACCGGAATTCCGCCGCCATGCCGCTGGAGATGTTTGTTTCCCTGATCGGAATCCTGCTTCTGACCACGGTGTTCCAGCCAGAGCAGAATGAAGAAATCCATGATCTGGTATCTTCAAAATATATTAGCACAGGAAAAGTATATCTGATCCGAACGCTGTATTCTGTAGTGGCTGCCGTTTTATTGATCAGTCTGTCTGCCGTGTATATGCAGACCCAGGGCAGTGAAGTAAGGATGATTCTGGTGGCTGGTACCGTGGCGGATGCCATATTCTTAGGTTCCATGGGAATGCTGACCTCTGCGCTGACAGGGAATACAGTAATTGGATATATGCCGCCCTTTTTGTATTATGCACTCAATATCGGCATGGGACCGAAGCTGGGCAGCTTTTATCTGTTTTCGATGGTCCTGGGTAATTACAAGGCAAAGATCTGGCTGCTGGCAGCAGGTGTGTTGATGATCGGGGGATCGCTGTTTTACCAAAGATTCCGCAGGCGGAGGATGTGACTATAGAATGACCGCTATACTGCTACAATAACGCCGTCAGTCTTTTTCAACCCGGATTCTCCAGTAACGCACATAAAATACCCCGCAACAGTGTGTCCTCTTGTCTGGCTTTGTTATCCCAGACCACATAGTTCTGTTTTTCCCGGTAACCGGCACGAAATAGAAGCAGCTGACTGTCGGTCAGGTCCAGGCCGGCAGGAACCGGCAGGAAGGTGCCCTCCTTTTTGGTGTAACAGTTGGATGCCTTTGCCGGCTGGCGAAATTCTTTTTCCACGTAGGTTCCCACACTTTTGTGGATGGCAGTATCTTCTGCCGGGAGATAATAATAGTCTTTATAATTCTTAAAAAAATGGCATAAAGTTCCGTGGTGCAGAGGGATCTGAATAGAGATTTTCTGTCCCTCCCAGTGGACAGTAAAGGGAGCTGGTTCCCAGTTCAGGGGAAAGGAAAAGGGACAGGGGGAAGGAATCGATATGTATATATGATTATTTTGTTCCT
>JAAVZE010000063.1 GCA_022791495.1 Eubacterium sp. | reverse complement strand
TTTTGGAATCTGAGGATCCGGGTAAGGATATCAACCTGTATATTAACAGCCCTGGCGGCTCAGTGACAGCCGGCATGGCGATCTATGATACAATGAATTATGTAAAATGTGATGTCTCTACGATTTGTATGGGACTTGCAGCGAGCATGGGTGCCTTTCTGCTTTCCAGTGGCGCCAAAGGAAAGAGACTTGCGCTGCCCAATGCGGAGATCATGATTCATCAGCCATCCGGAGTATCAAAGGGACAGGCGACGGAGATCCAGATCGTGGCAGAGAACATTCTGAAGACGAAGAAAAAGCTGAATGAGATTCTTGCTGCCAATACGGGGCAGACTGTGGAAAAGATTGCTGAGGATACCGAACGGGATAACTTTATGTCTGCTGAGGAAGCGCTTCAGTATGGACTTGTTGACCGTATTCTTGTCAATCATGAATCGAAATAATAGTTGTGGTGCCACCATTTTTCCGGGTGGCACCATGTGCTTTTTTATCTTATAGGAAACTTTAAATTGTGCGGAAAGGGAGAATTTTATGGCAGGAAGAAATAATGACAATCAGACATCCTTTCGCTGTTCTTTTTGCGGAAAGACAGAAAAACAGGTTCGCAAACTGATTGCCGGACCAACAGGTGTCTATATATGTGACGAGTGTACTGAGCTGTGTGAGGAAATTCTTGCAGAGGAGTACCAGGAAATGTATGGTGGGGATGATGTGGAAGAAGTAGAGATCAATCTGCTGAAACCAAAGGAGATCAAGGAATTTCTGGATGAATATGTCATCGGTCAGGACGAGGCAAAGAAAGCGTTGTCAGTGGCGGTTTACAATCACTATAAGCGGGTCATGTCTGCTGCAGATATGGACGTGGAGCTTCAGAAGAGTAATATACTTATGATTGGTCCTACCGGTTCTGGAAAAACATATCTGGCACAAACCCTTGCCAAAGTACTGAATGTGCCTTTTGCCATCGCAGATGCGACGACGCTGACCGAGGCGGGGTATGTCGGTGAGGACGTAGAGAATATTCTGCTGAAGATCATACAGGCGGCAGATTATGATATTCCCCGTGCCGAGCATGGAATCATTTATATTGATGAGATCGATAAGATCACGAAGAAGTCTGAAAATGCCTCCATCACTAGAGATGTGTCCGGTGAGGGCGTGCAGCAGGCTCTTCTTAAGATCCTGGAGGGAACAGAAGCCAGCGTTCCGCCCCAGGGGGGAAGAAAACATCCCCAGCAGGAGTTTTATCATATCGATACGACGAATATACTTTTTATATGCGGAGGAGCTTTTGACGGACTGGATAAGATCATCGGATCGAGGATCGACAAGAAGTCCATCGGCTTCAACGCGGAGATTTCAGATAAGACAGATTCCAATATCGGGGATCTGTTCCGCCAGGTGCTGCCCCAGGACCTGGTGAAGTTTGGTATCATTCCGGAGTTTGTAGGACGTGTGCCGGTGACTGTCAGCCTGGATCTGTTGGATGAGGAGGCGTTGACCCAGATTCTTGTGAAGCCGAGAAATGCAATTACAAAACAGTATCAAAAGCTTCTGGAACTGGATGGCATCCGCCTTACCTTTGAAGAAGAGGCCGTGCGGGAGATCGCCCGCCAGTCCATCGAGCGGAAGACAGGGGCGAGAGGACTTCGTGCCATCATCGAGAACTGTATGATGGATTATATGTTTGAACTGCCTTCCAGAGAGGATATTAAGGAGTGCCGGATCACAAAGGCTGTTGTGGATAAGAAAGGAATTCCGGAATTGATCGGGCAGGACGACCAGGTAGTTCTTTTGGAAGAAAAAACCGGAGAAAGTGCCTGAGAGCGGGTTTGTGGCACAAAGGGAAGAATGGAGGAACAAGATGTCATGGATGAACAAATGAAAACATTGCCAATCATCGCATTAAAAGGAATGACAATTCTACCGGGAATGCTGGTTCATCTGGATGTGAATCGTGATATCACCAAGCGGGCAGTGGATGAGGCAATGGCGGAAGACAGCATTATTTTCATTACGAGCCAAAAAGATGACAGGGTAGAGCTGCCCCTTTATTCAGATATGGAGAGTATCGGTGTCGTGGCAAGGATACGGCAGGTTATAAAGCTGGAAGATAATGTGATCCGTATTCTGGTTTCTACGAGACAGAGAGGGACACTGACCGCCCTTGTTCAGAATGAGCCATTTTTGATGGGGGATGTCGTACTTTACGATAAGACGGTGGCAGCAGAAAGTATTCGTGAGATTGAATACACTGCCATGTGCCGGGATATAAAGGATATGTATACCCTTTATCTGGGACAGAATCCAAGTGCTGGAAGAAGCGCTTATGAGAAGATTCAGAAAGAAAATGATCTGGATATTCTGCTGGATCTCATCGCCATGCATATCCCGATGGATCTGGAGAAACGCCAGCAGGTTCTGGAATGCTTTGATGTGGAAAACCGATTTTATCTGGTTTCCGAATATCTAGCCAGAGAGATCGACATCCTTAAAATTCGCGCCGATTATAAGACCAAAGTCAAATCCGAAGTGGACAAAAACCAGAAAGAATATTTTCTCCGGGAGCAGATGAAGGTCATCCGGGATGAGCTGGGTGAGGGGGCTGGCAGCTATGAAGAGAAATACCGGGAAAAGCTGGAGCAGCTTATTTGTTCCGATGAGATCAGGGAAAAACTGGAGGAGGAGATAAAGAGGCTTGACAGCCTTCCTTCCAGCTCATCGGAGAGTTCGGTGACACGGGATTATATTGAGACGCTTCTGGATCTGCCCTGGGATAAGATGGATGAATCCAGCCAGGATCTTCTGCGGGCCCAGGAGGTTTTGGATGAGGACCATTATGGACTGGAAAAGGTTAAAGAGAGAATTCTTGAATTCCTTGCAGTCCGAAAGCTGAATGCCAAAGGCGAGGCCCCCATCCTATGTCTGGTAGGTCCTCCGGGAACAGGAAAGACCTCGATCGCCAGATCGGTGGCTCGTGCCCTGGAGAAGAAATACGTGCGGATCTGCCTGGGGGGCGTCCGGGACGAAGCGGAGATCCGGGGACACCGCAGGACCTACATCGGGGCACTGCCGGGACGGATTATTGATGGTCTCAAACGTTCCGGGGTAAAAAATCCATTGATGCTCCTGGATGAAATCGATAAAGTGAGCAGTGATTATAAAGGGGATACTTCTTCGGCACTTCTTGAGGTGCTGGACCCGGAACAGAATCAGCATTTTACGGATCACTATGTGGAGCTGCCGGTGGATCTGTCGGAAGTGTTGTTTTTGTGTACCGCCAATACGGTGGAAACGATACCAAGACCTCTTTTAGACCGTTTGGAGATCATCGAGATTTCAGGTTATACGGAAAATGAGAAATTTCATATTGGGAAACAATACCTGATCCCCAAACAGATCGAAAAGAACGGATTGAAAAAATCAAATCTGTCCATTAATGATAAAGCGCTGAAAGATATCATAAGCTATTATACGAGGGAAGCGGGAGTCCGTGGACTGGAGCGCCAGATCGGCAGGATATGCCGGAAGACAGCGAGGCAGATCGTGAATGGAGAGACGGAAAAGCTGCGGGTATCTGGGAAAAACCTAAAAGACATCCTTGGAAAACGGCGTTATTCAAATCTAAAAGCCAATGCAGAAGATGAGATCGGCATTGTGCGGGGGCTTGCCTGGACACAGGTGGGAGGAGATACACTGGAGATCGAGGTTAATATCATGCCAGGGGAGGGGAACCTGATTCTCACCGGGCAGCTGGGGGATGTGATGCAGGAGTCCGCACGCATCGCTCTCAGTTTTGTGCGCTCGATCTGCAAAAAGGATAACGAGTACTTCAAAGAGCATGACATCCATGTACACGTTCCCGAAGGGGCTGTGCCGAAGGACGGACCATCTGCTGGTATCACGATGGCCACAGCACTGTATTCTGCTATCGAAGAGAAAAAAGTGGACGCCAGAACCGCAATGACAGGAGAAGTGACACTCCGGGGAAGAGTTCTGCCCATCGGGGGTCTTAAAGAAAAACTTCTGGCCGCCAGACTGGCAGGGATCACCCGGGTTATCGTGCCAAAGGAAAATGAACCTGATGTACAGGAACTGGAAGAAGAGATCACCGGGGGCATGGAAATCGTTTTTGCCGGCGAGATGAAAAAGGTACTGGATACGGCCGTGGTGGGATAGGTATCTGCGACAGAAAAGGAGAATGTAATGGTAATCCGGTCACTGGAATTAGAGACAGTCTGCGGCATCACCAGCAGGCTGCCGCAGAATAACAAAATTGAGCTTGCCTTCTGGGGAAGATCAAATGTGGGAAAATCTTCCCTCATCAATACGCTGATGAACCGCAAAGGATTTGCCAGGATATCTTCCCAACCGGGCAAGACCCAGACGATTAATTATTATAATGTGAATGATGTCTGCTATATGGTGGATCTGCCCGGTTACGGCTATGCGAAAGTGTCGAAGGAGACAGCGGCAAAATGGATGAAGATGATCGAGAAGTACCTGGATACTTCCCAGGCTCTGCGGGTGGTATTTCTTCTCATTGACATCCGCCATGAACCCTCAACAAATGATGTGAAGATGTATCAGCTGCTTTTGTCCAAGGGCTTTAATCCGCTGATCATCGCTACGAAAGTAGATAAGATTAGTAAAAATGCCCGAAGCCGGCACATTTCCATGATACGGAAGAAGCTGCAGCTGGTACAGGGAACGCCAGTCATCCCTTTTTCTGCCCATAACAGGGAGGGAAAGGATGAGATCTGGGAGTATGTCGATACCTTTGTAAAGGAGATTCCATTATGAATCAGAAAACAAAGCTTACGATTGAGAACGTAGTGGAAAAGATCGCTGAGAATTACGAAGGGGAACCTCTGTTTTCTACCAAGCAGGGCAAGAACATGCCAGAGAGAAAGGTTATCATTGACGCTCTGCTGGAGCTGCGCCTGGTCATGTTTCCGGGATATTTTGGGCAGCAGGACGCCACAAGAGGACTGCCGAAATACTTTGTGGGTGACCGGCTTCTTGGGATTTACAACATGCTCTGTGAGCAGATTGCCTGTGCCTTTGCTTATAATGAGGACGAAGAAGTAATCAAGGCAAACTCTCTGGAGGGAAATCCGGATGAAAAAAATAAAGGCCGGGCAGAGCAGATCTGCCGTGAATTTTTTGAACAGCTTCCCCACATTCAGAAACTGCTCCTAAAGGATGTTCAGGCAGGATATGACGGGGATCCGGCGGCCCAGAGCAAGGAAGAGATCATTTTTTCCTACCCCGGTGTATTTGCCATTTTTGTTTACCGCATCGCCCACGAATTTTACATACGGAGCGTACCCTACATACCGAGAATTATGACCGAGTATGCCCATGCAAAGACGGGCATCGACATTCATTCCGGTGCTGACATCGGAGAATGTTTTTTCATCGACCATGGTACCGGAATAGTGATCGGTGAAACCACAATCATCGGAAATAACGTGAAGCTGTACCAGGGTGTTACTCTGGGAGGGCTTTCCACCAGAGGCGGTCAGAAACTTTCCGGCACGAAACGCCACCCCACCATCGAGGACAACGTGACGATTTATTCCAATGCATCGATCCTGGGCGGTGATACGGTTATCGGGAAGAATTCTGTTATTGGCGGCAATACCTTTATCACCGAGTCTGTTCCGGAAAACTCCCGTGTCAGCTTCCAGAAGCCGGTTAGTTAAGATGGCTGGGATGGAGATGACCGCAGTATTTTTTCATAAATTAATCCAACAATAAACCACAGGGGGGCATAATCCAGTCGGATGAGCCCCTTAATATTATGTTTGGCGTCACTGTAATCCCAGGGGCAGCAGTGATTTTTTTTGAGCAGCTTTCCCGTTCCATATTCTGTGGCAAAAATGCAGGTGGTATACACCATTCCGCGTATCACTACATTTACATTTTCCATCGCCCCTGAAATTGGCTTGATCAGGGATGCCATACCATAGATGGGGAACATCCACATGGAAGTCCGGCACGTATATTCTTTGTTTTTGTGGGAGAATATGGAGTGAAGCCCGGTCCATAGACATTCAAACCCCCATCCGTATACCCCGCATTTGATAAAATTTTTTGTGGAATCCTGTACCTTCATAAAATCCTCCTCAGATGTCGTAGAACTGATTATAGTTTGTACAGAAACGGGGATTTTATTACAGATGGAAATATACGCTGAAATTTAGTTGATTTATTAAAATTTGTAGTATATACTATAAAAGACTTAAAGGATTTTTGGGAAAAAGAGGGATTCAATGAAAAACTATCATTTCACAGTATTGTTTTTTATTTTCTGCATTCATATTATTTTATCCTGCCAGGACAGCCTTGCCGCCACGGAAGTGGCGGCTGGTTCCTGTGGTGGCAGTATAACCTGGAAATTGACGAGGGATGGGGTGCTTAGGATAAGCGGTACAGGGGAGATGGAGCAGGGAGAATTCCTTCCAGAACCATATGAAGAGATACCAAAGAAAGTAGTTATAGACCATGGTGTTACCAGTATTAAATTTCGTTCCTTTCCTTATGATAGTATTAAAGAAATCAGTATACCGGACAGCGTTGTGTCTATTGAGAGTGGAGCCTTTCAAAATTGCGGAGTTGAGAAGTTAATGATTCCGGATTCGGTAGAGGTGATCGGTGAAAATGCTTTTGAGGGATGCTCTGCGTTGAAAGAAATTCATCTGCCGGGGAAATTGAAGGTTATTAAAGGTCGTATTTTTTCGGGATGGAACATTATTTCAAAGAAAAGATATCAGGCAGGCAAACGCTGCATGGGGCTTGAAGACTGTAAACTGGACAGCTTGTATGATACTCACGGAGACAGGATCATGATACCACGCTTTTATAAGGTGAAGATAAAGAGAAAGAATAGATCAAGTGCCCTTGTGACAGCGGATTTATCCGAACTGGGTACGAGTTATTTTGGGACGATATTAGTTTGTTACAGTGAGACTGGAAATGATAAAAAAAATAAGGTTATATATCGCGAGGAAGATAAACATAAGAAAGTAAAAATGGTAATGAAGAATCTAAAAAAGGGTAAGAAATATCAGATAAGATTTTTGTTGACTGACAGTTCCAGATACGATATGGACAATGTAAAAAAAGCAGTGGGTGTACTGGAATTTGATGGAAGAAGAGTATATTGCCACAGGTAGGGAATGACGTTTTGAGAGCGGGGGAATGGGAGTATAAAAAATGAAAACATTTCAGGAGAAGGACGGAATGAAAAAATATCATTTCACAAAATACTGGAGGGTGTTTACTGATTGTTCTTGCATATTGTGTATATTTAAATCACTTTGATTCTTTGGGAATATTTCAGTTTATGTCTGTGTTTCCCCAGCGTGAGGAATTTTTGTATTTTAATGTGGGATTATTGAAAAATGCTCTGATCAGCTCAGGAATAATGAGTGTATTAGGAAGTGCATGCATAGGCTGGCGCAGAGAGTATAAATAAAAGAAAGTCTGTAGTTTGGAGGTAAATATGTTTGAATAAGTAAGAGAAACGGAAAGCCGTATTTACCCCGATTGCGGGAACACTGATCAACCTGTCACCATCGTTAACTGGAATTATATCCGTAGGAACATTGTTAAATGGTGCGCTTACCGGACTAAATATTCCGGTCACGGCTCGAACACGGTTGATGCTGGTATTTTCAGCAACGGCAAGTGGATTAACTTTGATCAATACAGTTGCAGGATACGCCAGCGCTGGATTAAGTATCAATTAATTTAGACAGTAGAAAAATGATTTCCGGGGGGTTCGATATCCGGAACCTCTGGGATAATTGAAATATAGAATTTACTGTTAAATGATACTGCCATATATACCGGTTCACCAGTTCAGCGGCGTCAATTTGAATCCTATTTTGCTGCTGCTATTACAAGCGGAGGCAGGGTTCAAATTGGCGCCGTCGAGCTATGTCAATATTATAATTTTTATATCAAGAAGTATCAACAGGCTGAATATAAATTTTTATCGCCCCGATGTGATTGAGTGGCCTAACTGTCTAAACAGTGAATTTGCCATTTGTGAATGAACTGTAAAGTATTTTAGAAGGGCTTGTTTTCTTTTCCTTTTTTCGCTATACTAAGATTATAAGTTATACGAAATCTTGAAGAGGTCACGGACAGATGTGGCGATAAGGAGGAAAACATGGCAGAGATCAGACCATTTAGCTGTGTGCGCCCGGCGGCAGAGCTGGCGGACAGAGTGGCGGCATTACCATATGATGTCTATAACAGGCAGGAGGCAAAGGCAGAGGTTCAGAGAGAGCCCATGTCTTTTTTAAAGATTGACAGGGCAGAGACCAGTTTTGATGATTCTGTGGACACCTATGCCCCTGTGGTTTATGAAAAGGCGAGGGAACTTTTGGAGAAGGATATCGAGGACGGTGTCTATATTACAGATCCGGACCGGGTATATTATATTTATCAGCTGGAGATGAATGGGAGAACCCAGACGGGGCTGGTGGCATGTTCCTCTGTGGATGATTACATGAACCAGGTGATCAAAAAGCATGAAAATACAAGGGCAGATAAGGAAGTGGACCGCATTACCCATGTGGATACCTGTTCGGCACAGACCGGGCCGATCTTTCTTGCCTACCGTGCCGATCAGGAGATCAGCCGGGTGGTGGAGAAGTATGTGAAGACAGAACCGGTATATGATTTTACAGCAGTGGACGGGATTTCCCACCGGGTGTGGAAGATCGGCGACAGGGAAGATGTGGATACGGTCTACCAGGAATTTCAGAGGATTGATAAGATCTATATTGCAGACGGGCATCACCGGGCAGCCTCTGCGGTAAAAGTGGGGCTGAAACGGCGGGAGGAAAATCCCGGATATACCGGGGATGAGGAATTCAATTACTTCCTTTCTGTGCTTTTTCCCCATGATGAGTTGATGATTATGGATTATAACCGTACGGTGAAGGATCTGAATGGTCTTTCCCTGGATGAATTTATGGAAAAGGTAAAGGAAAAATTTGAGGTGGCGGTGTCAGAGACACCGGTAGCTCCGGAGAAAAAAGGAACTTTTGGTATGTATACCGAAGGAAAATGGTATGTTCTGACGGCAAAACCGGAGCTGTTTGAGGGAAAGGACGCAGTGGAGAGCCTGGATGTATCGGTTCTGCAGGATAATCTGCTGGGGCCGGTCCTTGGTATCGGAGATCCCAGGACGGACAGCCGGATCGATTTTGTCGGGGGGATCCGTGGGTTACAGGAATTGGAGCGCAGAGCCAGTGAAGATATGTGCATTTCATTTTCCATGTATCCAACATCCATTATCGAGCTTTTTGACGTGGCGGATAACGGTCTTTTGATGCCGCCCAAATCTACCTGGTTTGAACCGAAGCTCAGGAGTGGTTTGTTTATACATAGGATTTAGATGACAGGGAGGAGATAACCGATCATGGAACGTTTTTTCAATGCAGACAATGGTGTTATGAGGGCATTGTCGAAAGTTTTCGATATTGGATGGCTCAGTCTGATCTATGTGGTATTCTGTATTCCTTTGATTACCATCGGGGCGGCGACGACATCTCTTTATTATGTGAGCGCGAAGGTACTTCGCAGGGGAAGAAGTTACGTGTGGACGGAGTTCTGGAGAAGTTTCAAACAAAATTTTGCACCTGCTACGTTGATCTGGGTGGTTTTTGCGGCTGTATTTGGACTTTTATTTTTTAATTTTACTATTGTCAATAACCAGTCAGAATACGGAGGGTATCTGATAGGGGTTTATCTGGCACTGGCACTGATTCTGCTGTGCATTATGTCCTATGCCTTTTGTGTCTTATCCCGCTTTTCGATGAAAATCGTGCAGATCTTTCGTTTTTCCTTGTTCCTCGCGTTTCGTCATTTTGCCCACACGCTGGTATTAGTGGTGATCCTGCTGGCGGGCATTACCGGGATATTTTTACCCCTTTTGTTCCCGTCTCCTGTGATACAGTCGCTGGTGCCGATGATTCTGGCATTTGTGCCGGGAACAGCTGCTTTTTTGTATACGTTCCCTATGGAGCATCTTTTGAAAAAATACACACCAGAGTCAGAGCCAAGATATACAGAAGATGGTGAGAGGATTCTGGAATGGTACGAAGAGTAATGAGAGGAGGAGCATGATGGGATTAAAGCTGGATGATTACATGGACTGGCCGGAGATCGAGGATCTGGAATATGCGGAGTGCACAAACCCGAAACATGTGCTGGGACCGGTGGAGGTGCGGGGTGACGTGCTGGTACGCTGCTTTTTTCCGGGAGCGGCAAAGGTATCTGTGAAGGTAAAAGGAAAAAGCCGGCCGGTGACGATGAAAAAGATGGACGAAGAGGGATATTTTGCGGCATTTCTAGGCTGTAAGAAGATTCCTTCATATTCTTACACTGTAGAATATGAAGATTTCAGCATGGAATTGTGTGATGCATACGCCCTTGAGGATTTTGTTGATGTGATGGACGCAGCCATGTTCGAGGAGGGGATCCATGACAGGATCTATGAAAAGCTTGGGGCACATCCTGGGACAGCCTGTGGATTTAAAGGGACTTATTTCGCTGTGTGGGCGCCAAATGCGGTCTCTGTGAGCGTTGTGGGTGACTTCAACCACTGGGACGGCAGGGTGAATCCGATGAAACGTCTGGAGTCCGGGATCTTTGAATTGTTTGTGCCCGGTGTTTCAGAAGGTTATCTTTATAAATATGAGATCCATGGATTTGATGGAAAGACCGTTTTAAAATCAGATCCCTATGGTTATTATTGTGAAAAACGTCCTGCCAACGCCAGTGTGGTATGGGATATCAGCGGGTATCCCTGGCAGGATGGGAAGTGGATGGAACAGCGAAAAAAGACGGATCTGGCAAAAGAACCTGTCATTGTCTACGAGATGCAGCTGGGATCTTTTAAAAAGCCTCAGCTGGATGGACAGGATGTGGAGAAGGATTTTTATACATACCGGGAGCTGGCGCCTATGGTGAGCCAGTACTGTAAAGAGATGGGATATACCCATGTGGAACTGATGCCGGTGATGGAGCATCCATTGGATGCGTCCTGGGGATATCAGGTGACAGGATATTATGCCCCGACCTCACGGTACGGCACTCCCGAAGATTTTATGTTTTTTGTGGATACCCTTCATCAGAATGGCATCGGGGTGATCCTGGACTGGGTGCCGGCGCATTTTCCAAAGGACGAGCACGGACTGGCACGGTTTGACGGGACTTGTCTATATGAACACCTGGACAAGAGGCAGGGAGAGCATCCTCACTGGGGGACGTTGATCTATAATTATGGACGGCCCCAGGTGGTGAATTTTCTCGTGGCAAATGCACTGTTCTGGCTGGATCAGTACCATGCGGATGGGCTTCGGCTGGATGCCGTGGCATCCATGCTCTATCTGGACTATGGAAAACAGGATGGAGAATGGGTGGCAAACATGTACGGTGGTAATGAGAACCTGGAGGCGGTGGAGTTTTTAAAGAGGCTGAACCAGAAGGTAAAAGACAGAAAAAACGGGACCATAACCATTGCAGAGGAGTCCACGGCATTTCCTATGATCACCGGGCTGCCGGAAGAGGGAGGCCTGGGATTTGATCTGAAGTGGAATATGGGATGGATGAACGATTATCTAGAATACATACGCACCGATCCGCTGTTCCGCAAAGGACGGCATGGGATGCTGACCTTCAGCATGGTATATAATTATTCGGAGAATTTTATGCTGGTATTTTCCCACGATGAGGTGGTGCATGGCAAAGGTTCCATGTATGGGAAGATGCCGGGGACGCCGGGGCAGAAGCTGGCAGAGCTGAGGCTGTCATATGGTTATATGGCGGCACATCCAGGCAAGAAGCTCTTGTTTATGGGACAGGAATTTGGTCAGGAACGGGAGTGGAGCGAGGAGAGACAGCTGGATTGGGAACTTTTACAGGATCAGCAGGCAGCCGCCAGCAGTTCTGGAGAGATTATCGCCATCAAGTCTCCCCATTCCATGTTAAAGGATTATGTGGCAGGGCTCTGGCGTTTTTATAAAGAACATCCAGCTCTTTATGCGGAGGATTACAATCCCGAAGGGTTTCAGTGGATCAGTATGCTGGATGCGGACCACAGTGTCATTGCCTTTTTGAGGAAGCATGAAAAAGAGACGTTACTCGTGGTGTGTAATTTTACACCAGTGGTATATGAAGAGTTCCGGCTGGGGGTTCCATTTGCTGGGAAATTTAAAGAAATATTTAACAGTGACAGTATAGCCTTTGGGGGAAAAGGAAACATTAATCCAAGGTTACGGCAGTCCCGTGCCGTAGAATATGATGGTATGGATCAGTCCATCGAGTTCGTGCTGGCGCCGTCGGCGGTACAGATTTTCCAATGCACAGAATCGAAGACCGGCACGACAAGAAAGACGGCGAAGACAGTAAAGACGGCGAAGAAGAAAGTCGTTTCGCAGAAAAAGAAAGAAAAGTAGCGGGGAAGAATTTCCCCGACAGAAATGGAGATCGTATGAACGCAGTAGAAGGATATCGAATACTTGTACAACAGGAGTTAAATGAGCTGAATGCCCAGGGATATCTGCTGGAGCATGAGAAGACGAAAGCAAAGGTGGTTTTGATCGAGACCGCGGATGATAATAAAGTATTTTCTATCGGATTCCGTACCCCCCCAAAGGATTCTACAGGTGTAGCACACATTGTAGAACATACGGTATTATGTGGTTCCAGGGAATTTCCGGTGAAGGATCCTTTTATCGAACTGGCGAAGGGATCCCTGAATACCTTCCTCAATGCCATGACTGCCCCGGATAAGACCGTGTATCCAGTGGCGAGCTGCAATGAAAAGGATTTTCAAAACCTAATGCACGTTTACCTGGATGCTGTGTTTTATCCCAATATTTATCAGGAAGAAAAAATTTTTATGCAGGAGGGGTGGCACTACGAACTGGAGAAACCGGAAGGCCCATTGAAGTACAACGGGGTGGTCTACAACGAGATGCGGGGCGCGTATTCATCCCCGGAACAATTGATGGAGAGAAAGATTCAGCAGTCGCTGTTTCCTGATACAACCTATGGTTTTGAATCGGGAGGGGATCCGGAAAATATTCCGGACCTGACCTATCAGCAGTATCTGGATTTTCATAAAAAATATTATCACCCTTCCAACAGCTATATCTACCTGTATGGAGATATGGATATGGCAGAAAAGCTGAAGTGGATCGATGAAAAATACCTGCGTCATTTTGACTATCTGGAGGTAGATTCTGAGGTAAAGCGTCAGAAGGCATTCGATGCACCGAAAGATATGAGGGTATACTACTCATTGACAGAGGGCGAGAGCGAAGAGGAAAAGACGTATTTCAGCTACAATGCGGTTACTGGTACGTCTTTGGACAGAGATCTCTATATCGCTTTTCAGGTGTTAAATTATGTTCTGGTGCAGGGAGTGGGCGCCCCGGTGAAACAGGCGCTTCTCGATGCCGGCATCGGCAGCGAGATCATCAGCTTTTTCGAGGAAAGTATATGCCAGCCTGTATTTTCCATTATTGCCAAAAATGTCGCTGAAGACAAAAAAGAGCAGTTCGTCGCAGTTATAAGAGAAAAGCTGGAAGAGCTGGTGGAGCAGGGAATTAACCGGGATTCTCTGAATGCAGGACTGAACTCCCTGGAGTTCCGTTATCGTGAAGCGGACTTCGGTGCCTATCCCAAAGGGCTGATGTATGGGCTCCAGATCTTTGACAGCTGGCTCTACGACAGTGATAAGCCATTTATCCATATACGCGCCAACGATACCTTTGAAAAACTTCGCAAAAAGATGGATGAGGGATACTTTGAGTCCCTGATCCAGAAATATCTGCTGGATAACACCCATCGTTCGGTGGTGACAGTAGAGCCAAAGACCGGGCTGACTACCCAGATGGAAGAGAAGGAAGCAAAGAAGCTCGCCGGATACCTGGAGACACTGTCCCAGACAGAGAGAGAAGAATTGATACGTCAGACAAGGGAACTCAGGGAGTACCAGGAGGAGCCGTCACCGAAGGAGGAGCTGGCGAAGATTCCACTGCTGGCAAGGGAAGATATCGGAAAGAAAGCCCCAGGATTTTCTAATATAAGAAAACGGGCAGCAGGCTGTGATGTCATTCATCACGATTACTTTACTAATGGCATCCATTACATTAACCTTTTATTTGACATCAAGCCACTGCTGTCGGATTACGCGCCCTATATCAGCCTTCTTATGTCGGTGCTGGGCTGTGTGGACACGGATCTGCATGACAAGCTGGATTATTCCAATGAGATCCTGCAGAATGCCGGAGATATGTCTTTTGATACAAAAATAATGAAAAACCGGGTGAAAAAAGGGCACTACGATGCTTATGTCTCTTTTGGGACCAAGGTATTTACTGACAAAACAGAAAAAATACTGGATCTGTTTTATGAGGCGGTGAGCTGCTCCCATCTGGAGGATGAAAAGAGACTGAAAGAGATTATCGCCGAACAGTGTTCTTCCCTGCAGATGCGGCTGATTACAGCGGGACACAGCACGGCGGTAAGCCGCGGGCTGGCATATTTGTCGGAGCCATCCTGTTACGATGAGGCGTTCAGCGGAATCTCGTATTACCGTTTTCTAAAAGAGCTGGATCAGAATTTTGAAAGCCATAAGGAGAATTTGATCCAGGTATTAAAGTTTCTAGTGGATAATATCTTTGTCCGGGATCAAATGCTGGCGGGGATCACCTGTGCAGCAGCAGACTATCCGGTATTTGAAAAGGCATTTACCGCACTGGCGGGGCGTCTGCCGGAGAAGAACAACGCCAGTATGCCAAAACCAGATCTGTCCCAGGAAGAAATTCCGTGTAATGAGGGCTTCCTTACGGCAGGACAGGTACAGTATGTGGCGAGAGTGGGGAATTACAGGAAAAAGGGCATTGGCTACAGTGGTGTCTATAAGGTGCTGAGATCCATACTGAGTTACGAATATCTGTGGAATGAAGTACGTGTCAAAGGCGGCGCCTACGGTATTATGTGTGGATTTTCCGACAGCGGAGAAGGATATTTTGTATCCTACCGTGATCCCAAGCTTGCCGAGACCAATGAGGTATACCGGAGTGTGCCGGAATATCTGAGGAATTTTGAAGCGGAAGAGCGTGACATGACCAAATTTATCATAGGCACCATCAGTTCCCTGGACACGCCGCTGCCACCGAGGGCGAAGGGCGGGCGTTCCATGTCAGCTTATATTACTGGTATCACCGAAGAAGATGTTCAGAGAGAGAGAGAGGAAGTTCTGGCTGCCAGGGAAGAAGATATCCGCGGCTGCGCCGGAATGGTGGAGGCCATTCTCTCCGAGGACTGGATCTGTGTACTGGGAAATGAAGAAAAAGTAAAGGAAAACCGGGAGTTATTTGAAGTCACGGTGACGATGTAGTGACGCCGGGATAAAGGATGAGAGGAAAGTATGGAAAAATCAGATCAGGATATTGTATTTAAGTCCGGTTTTGTTTCCCTGGTGGGGCGGCCGAATGTGGGAAAATCAACACTGATGAACCGGATTATTGGCCAGAAGATCGCCATAACCAGCAATAAACCCCAGACTACCAGGAACCGGATCCAGACCATTTTTCATGATGAGAGAGGGCAGATCGTGTTTTTGGACACGCCTGGGATCCACAAGGCAAAAAATAAGCTGGGTGAGTATATGGTGACTGTGGCAGAGAGAACCTTTGATGAAGTGGATGTGATTCTTTGGCTGGTGGAGGCGGCGACCTTTATCGGCAGGGGAGAGCGCCATATTGCGGAACAACTGAAAAAAGCGAATATTCCAGTGATTCTTGTGATGAACAAGATCGATACGGTGAAAAAAGAACATTTATTGGAGTGTATCGATGTTTACCGGGAGATCATGGACTTTTCCGAGATCATTCCGGTGTCAGCCAGAACCGGTGAGAGCGTGGAGCATTTGATCGATGTGATGTTTGGGTATCTGCCAGAGGGACCGCAGTTTTATGATGAGGATACGGTGACGGACCAGCCGGAGCGCCAGATCGTGGCGGAGCTGATCCGGGAAAAAGCACTGCGTCTTCTCTCTGACGAGATCCCCCATGGTATCGCTGTGGCGGTGGATCAGATGAAGCTGCGTCATAATAATAAAAATTTATATGATATTGACGCCACGATCATTTGCGAGAGGGATTCCCATAAGGGGATTATCATTGGCAAACAGGGGCAGATGCTCAAAAAGATCGGAACCCAGGCGAGGGTAGAGATCGAAGAATTTCTACAGAAGAGGGTGAACCTGAAGCTCTGGGTGAAGGTCAAGAAAGACTGGCGTGACAGCGATTTTCTTTTGAAAAATTTTGGTTACAACAAGAAGCTGGATGGATGATCTGGCAGAATGTTCTAGTATAGCGGCATTCCTTTGTGGAGAATCTATAAAGTGAACACCGGTGGATGGATTCAGGGATAAGATGATTTTCTCAACTTAAAGTAATCCTTCCGGCGGAGAAAAAAACCACGGAGGAAACCAATATGCAGGGTGATAGCTGGAATGATTTTGCAAAAAGCGGGAAAGTATCGGATTATTTAAAATACGTAGATTCCGCGAGAAATACAACGGATGAATATGGGGAGTATTCTGGGAGAATAAAAGAGTCTAATCGTATGGAGTCGATGCAGCATGCAGGAAAAAGTGACGGGAATGGTGCTTTCGGGCACTCCGGTTGGTGAAAATGACAAACGGATCGTGATACTTACGAAGGAGCGGGGAAAGATCTCCGCCTTTGCCAGAGGGGCAAGACGGGCAAAAAGTCCGCTGCTGGCGGCCTGTGAGCCCTTTACCTTTGGGGAATTTAGTGTATACCGGGGCAGGGACTCCTATACGGTTTCTTCTGTCGAAGTAAAAAATTATTTTTCAGAGCTGCGGGAGGAGCTGGAGGACATCTACATGGGAATGTATTTCTGCGAGGTGGCAGATTATTTTACCAGGGAAAATCTAGATGCCAGAGAGGTATTAAAACTTCTCTACCAGTCCTTGCGGGCTCTCAAGGTACCGTCACTGAACCGGGTTCTTGTAAAAACGATTTTTGAATTTAAAATGATCGCAGTAAACGGGGAAGCCCCCCGTTTATTTGCGTGCATTGGCTGTGGAAAAAAGGAAGAACTTTTTTATTTTCATAATCAGCAGGCGGGGATCCTGTGTGAAAATTGTTATGAGAAAGCGCCCTACGGTGGGAAGGGCGCAGTGAAAATAATGGGGACCACTACATACATTTTGCAGCGAATCTTTGCTACACCTGTAGAAAAATTGTATACCTTCAGCGTGAAAGAACCAGTACAGAAGGAATTGGAACAGGTGGTAAAAAGATATTTTTCGACAAGAGTAGACCGCCGTTTTAATACTACAGAATTTATAGACAAGTTCTGGTACAATGAAAATTAAGTCTTTGATATATTCGTTGTACTAGATCTCATTTGAGCATTTCCCCGTGTGAAAATATTCCTCCAGATTGGAAAGGGTGACGCTGGCGATGTTTTTCAGCGCTTCTTCTGTGAGAAAGGCCTGGTGGGAGGTAAGGATGACATTGGGACGGGATACCAGGATTGAGAGGATATCATCCTTGATCACGATATTGGAAAAATCCTCATAAAATAAATCCGATTCCTCCTCGTACACGTCCAGGCCCGCAGCTCCGATCCTGCCAGAGGTCAGTCCGTCCAGGAGCGCCTGGCTCTCGATGAGGCTTCCCCTGGATGTATTGATGATATAAACCCCCCGTTTCATCCGTTCAATGCTGTCTTTATTGATCAGGTGGTGGGATTCCCTGGTCAGCGGACAGTGGAGAGATATGATGTCACTTTTGGCAAACAGAGTATCCAGGTCCGCATAAGGGATATCCGAGTCCTTTACCGGATAGGGATCATAGGCTATGATCTCTGCTCCGAATCCCCGGCAGATATTGATGAACACCCGCCCAATCTGTCCAGTGCCGATGACGCCGATGGTCTTGCCGTGGATATCAAAGCCGATCAGACGGTTCAGGCTGAAATTAAAATCCCTGGTCCGGATGTATGCTTTGTGTATTTTCCGGTTCAGTGTGAGAAGCAGCGCCATGGCGTGTTCTGCAACAGCGTAGGGTGAGTAATAGGGAACACGCAGCACTTTTACTTTTCCCTTTGCTGCCTGGATGTCTACATTGTTAAAACCGGAGCACCGCATGGCCAGAACCGGGACGTGTTCTTCGTAGAGGGTATTGATCACCGTTTTATCGATCTCATCGTTGACAAAGGCGATGACTCCGTCATAACCGCGGACTAGTTTACAGGTTTTGGGCGTCAGTTTTCCCTCAAAATAATCAATTTCTAATGATTCATTGTATTCGTCAAACCATATTCTGTCGTATGGCTTCGTATCAAAAAAAGCAATTTTTTTCATGTTTTCCTCCATTTGTTGTATATTTTTCCCACGGCAGAGCCGTTGGTCAAGTGCCATGTTATCCCTATCTTTGCCGGTTGTTTACCCGAATATACATAGCGGTTTTTTCACAAAATGACAAAAATTTCATACAATGAGGTATATCCACAGGGGAGGCAGCGTATGGGAAATATTTTGTCATTTCGTCATATATCCTATTCCTACCACAGTGTAAACGGAGAAACCCTCGCTTTAGATGATCTGAGTTTTGATGTGAAAGACGGAGAATTTCTTGCTGTCGTCGGTCCCAGCGGCTGCGGCAAATCCACCCTGCTTTCTATCATTGCCGGCCTTATCGAGCCGGATTCCGGAGAGGTTTTGATCGGAAATACACAGCGGGATAAATCGGGTGTGAATATCGGTTACATGCTTCAGAGGGATCATCTTCTGGACTGGAAAAATACCTGGCAGAATGCTGCGCTGGGCTTATCGATCCAGAAGAAGCACCAGGACGGAGAAAAAATCATGCTGCTGAATCATCTGTTTCAGACCTATGGCCTGGTGTCTTTTGAAAAGGCAAAACCATCGGAGCTTTCCGGCGGCATGCGTCAGAGAGTTGCCCTGATCCGTACACTGTTGATGGAACCGGACCTGCTTCTTCTGGACGAACCATTTTCCGCACTGGACTACCAGACAAGACTGGAGGTATCGGATGACATCTGGAAGATTATAAAAAAAGAAAAAAAGACGGCGATCCTCATCACCCATGATATTTCGGAAGCCATCAGTATGGGAGACCGGGTTCTGGTACTCACATCAAGACCGGCGCAGTTGAAAAAAGAAATTTGCATTGACCTCAGCTATGAGGGGGAGCTCACTCCGTTTAAGGCGAGAAGTACACCGGAATTTCAAAATTATTTCAATGAAATATGGGAGGAATTGAACGGTGGAAAATAAAATATCGATCCGTAAATTAAAGCAAAGTCTATCCGGAGACATATCGGAACGCCAAAGGGAATTTATCCTTTCCTGTATCCATCAGAAACGGAAGGTGAGAGTTCTCCAGATCAGTATATTTATCATTTTTATTCTGGTCTGGGAAGTGACTGCTCATTTTGGGATCATTGATCCCTTTGTATTCAGCAGTCCCTCCCGCATGGCGGAATGTTTTGTCCAGCTCTCGGCAGACGGAAGTATATATTATCACATCGGAGTGACGTTGTTTGAAACATTTTTAAGTTTCTTTTTGATTATGTTTTTTGGAATTCTCACTGCCATCCTGCTCTGGTGGAACGAAACGGTGGCAAAGGTGAGCGAGCCCTACCTGGTGGTGCTGAACAGCCTGCCCAAGACCGCCCTGGCCCCGGTGTTTATCGTCTGGCTGGGTAATAATATGAAGACCATCATAGTAGCAGCGGTATCGGTGGCCGTGTTTGGAAGCATAATTACACTTTTTACGGCCTTTTGTTCCGTAGAGGAGGAGAAGATTAAGCTGATCCGGACACTGGGAGGAAACCGTGTCGATATACTTAGGTATATTGTTCTTCCGGGAAATGCCCACACTATCGTCAGTAATATGAAGGTCAACATCGGACTGTCCCTGGTAGGCGTCATTATTGGTGAATTTCTCGCCGCCAATGCGGGACTGGGTTATCTGATCGTATACGGAAGCCAGGTGTTTAAACTCGATTATGTAATCTTAAGCATTGTGATCCTGTGCATCGTAGCGACAGGGCTCTACAAGGGGCTGGAGGCGCTGGAAAAGCACTGGTGAAATCATAAAATTTTTATTAAGGAAAAGTCTGGCAAACTCTTTAAAACAGCTGTTTTGCCGGGCTTTTTACAGTACAGAACAGGAGGCAGATGAAATAATACACCGCAGCCTCGTATTTTTTTGTTGAAATATGCGTAAAAATATGGTAGCATTACCCAAAATGGCTAAAACAGTGAGCAAAGTCATGAGGAACGGAGCAATGCGACGGACCGAAGCGGAGCTGAAACCAGCCTGGTGTTTTAGCTTTAGCTCGATGGCGCCAATTTGAACCTTGTTTCAAATTGGCGCCGTCGAGCTGGTCATGAAATTATTTGTGCCGCCTCTGGCGGCATACTTAGAAAGAAAGGAAGCGAGAGAATGAGGAGATTAATTGCTATACTGCTCACCGGATGTCTGGCTTTTCAGACCTGGGCAGCGGCTGCCGTACCGGCAAGCGCTGATTCCCGGACGGATAAAACGACCGTAGAGGGCAGTGAAAAACCGAATCGTGAAAGTGTATCGCAGACAGAGAGTGGACTGGAAGTAGAGATCCGGTCTTCCCGTCTGTTCCCTTTTCAGGGAAAGGCAGCGGTACAGGTTAGTGGCGGCGAGGTAAAAGAATCCAAAGAACTGCATTTTGGCGGTTCTGACCCGGCCTCGGAAACCCTGCGGTTTGATGTTCCCCAGGGGGACTACACCGTTACGATCAAGTCCGATAAATTTGCTGACTACAAACAGAAGGTTCAGGTGTCCAAAGGCTGGGTATCAAAAATTCAGGTCTGGGCAGCCCGGTATGAGAACGGAAGAGGCGCCAGCCCCGGATGGATCCGGCAGGGAGACGTCAATGGAGACGGCGTGATTGACCAGAAGGATACCGAACTGATATTGTCAGCGGTTCGGGAGGATCCTAAAAAAAGCGATACCGATCTGAACCAGGATGGAACTACCGATCTGGTGGACCTTCAGAACATGGTACAGGGAATTGGTGAAAAACAGGAATCCAACATTGAAAAGCTGGCGCTTCTCAGAAAAGTTCAGACCGTGGGCGGGACATCGGTAGAGGGCAGCATGGAAGCCTTTCTCAGCCGTTCCGAAGGCATTGTCCTAAAACCATCCGATGCCAGCGCTGCGATCTCAGCCAAAAATCCAGTAGCTCTGGAGTTTACATTGGCTGAGGATGGGGCACAGGATGCAGCAGATATCCCAAAGATACAGGGGATCGCCATTCATGCGCCGATGAAAGCGGAAGATGGCGGAGATGTTTCCAGTGAGATTGTGGACGGAGAAGCGCAGATAGTTGCCGTGGATGAGAAGGGTGATGAACAGGAACTGACGCTTCCTCTTGCCTCAGAAACGCAGCAGGGCATGTCATTGCGGGCATATTCGGCAGATCCGAAAGTTCATGTGGATGCGGATGGTTCACTGATCCTGGATTTCGGAACCCAGATCGCTGTCAAGAGAGTGACCATCAAGATCACCGGTACGAAAAAAACGGAGCCACTGGTCAATCTGGCAAAGGTGGAATTTGTAAATAACATGGAGGACCGTATCGCCCCTCCGCAGCTTGACATACCGACACTAAATACACCGGTATCGGAAGATAAGGCGTTGACGGTGTCCTGGAGTGCACAGAACAATATTACAGGTTATGAAGTCTATGTGTCTGGTCCGGTGAAAGGCCAGGCAGAAAATGAAACGCAGATCATCCGTGTCTCCAATACGGTACATACGATCAGCGGGATCAACGATAAAAATCTGATTAATTATGAAACGTATAAGATAAAGGTACGTTCGGTAAATGGGGACTGGAAGAGCCCCTGGTCCAATGAGCAGACCGGAATTCCCAAACCCCAGAAGTTACCGGATCCTCCGGATTATGTAAAGGCAGAAGGGGGATACCGCTCTATAAGCGTGTCATGGAAGGACATGGACGATGCAGATGGCTATATGGTATATTACAAAAAGTCGGCAGATACAGAATTTAAGCCGGTAGTGAAGGATTTCCAGCCCGTACAGGCAGGAACAGGAAAGCTGAAAGATGCCCATTATGTGATATCCGGACTGGAAGACGATGTAGAATATTCAGTTTATGTAATAAGCTGGAATGATCTGGGTTGGGGCAAGGCTTCCCTCGTTTCCTCAGCAGTCACAAAAGTTGATGCGCTGCCTCAGCTTCCGACGTATAAACTTTTAAATACATCCAAGGGCGAGGGTGTTTTGAGCGACCATATTGTAAATGCAACAATCGGCGGAAGCGGGGGTGCTAAGATGGTTGGTAGTCCGTTGGATACCACCGCTGGCAGTGCTTTGGGACTGGTAGATAATAATTACGGTTCCTACTGGGTCAAGTCTGACTGGGATGACGGGGTTGCCTACCCAAGTATTAGCAAGGGAATGATTATAACACTGGATGATGATTATCCGATGAACTATATGACCTTTGCAGCTGTGGATGAGAAAACTTCAGTGGACGTTGTGAGAATCGGATACTGGAACAAGGAAAATCCAGATAAGGAACAGATTGTAAATGCCCGTCTGATACAGAAAAAAGATGATAATAATAATCCTTATTATATCGTAAAATTTGACGGTGCTATCACAGCGAATAAGATCCACATGTGCCTTGGAAGAAACTGGGGAGGTTCTGGAGATCTCATGGTAGGGGAAATACATTTTCACAAATACGACTCCCTGGAAGATGATATCATGAGACTTTACGAAGATGAAATGCATACTACTCTGCGCAAAGATGTGACGGAAGCTGTCATCGCTGCCCTGGAAGAGCGGCTCAATACGACAGATGCGGAGAGTGGAGAAAAACATCCACTGTTCCAGGAGCTGACACTGGAGATCAAGACGGCGAGAGAGATATTGAATTCCAAGCTGGATCCTTCTCTTAAAGTGGATAACAGGATCACTGCCCAGAAAGATAAACATCTAGGCTTTAGCGGCTTAAATCCATGGCAGCCGTTAGGAAAGACCGCTTACGCCGGTGAGACACTTCTGGTTTATGTGGGGCACAACACAAAGAGAACCGGAGATTCTACGAATCTTCAGTTGATCGTGACCCAGCATCACGCAGAGGCAAATAGTGTCGCCAAAGGGATCAATCTAAAGATAGGAAGAAATGAGATCACGGTTCCGCAGCTCACTTCCAACACATTTGAGAGGGGCGGCCAGCTTTATATCGCCTATACTGGAAACAATTCTTCTGACCAGTATGCTGTCCGTATCAGCGGTGGAAGTAGTATTCCGGTATTAAGTGTATATGGAAAAACCGGCAGTGAGCGGACTGAGGCGATCAGTGCGTATGTAAAGCAGCTTGAGAGCTATGTAAACACAATTCAGCCGGGACATGAAGAAAAACATGCTGGTACAAAAAATGTAGATTATGATTATGATGTAACAAACTGTATCCTGAATGCGACGGATATCATGATGAAGGATATGATGTATTCGGTTCCTGCCACGCAGGTCTGGGCGGCGATCAAGAATGCAGAAGACAAGACAGAAAAATTAGATAATGCCCTGAAGGCAATGGAAGATACGATGAAGCTGTTCTATCAGCACAAGGGTCTCAGTGATGATGCAGGAACAAAGAGAGGGAACAATGCCCTGCCTGCACAGCATCTGAATATACGGTATATGAGAATGTTTGCTGGTGCTTTTATGTATGCCTCCGGCAACCATATAGGAGTAGAGTGGGGATCCACCACACTGGCAGGCGGACCGAATGACTGGTCTGGTTTCGGATGGGGCATTGCCCATGAGATCGGCCATAATATCAATCAGGGAACCTATGCGGTGGCGGAGATCACAAATAACTATTTTGCACAGCTTCTGACGAAGACACCGGGAAAGACCAGGTTCCAATATGACAATGTATACGAAAAGGTAACATCAGGAACCGTTGGCCGCTCTTCCAATGTGAGTACGCAGCTGGCACTATACTGGCAGCTCCATCTGGCATTTGACGATCATACGGATGACAGACACATTTTTGATGATTATGAAGAACAGTTTAACAACCTCTTCTTTGCCCGTGTGGATACCTATTCCAGAAATCCAGAAAAGGCACCACAATCAGGCTTGTCATTGAAGGGAGGCACGGACCAGAATCTTATGCGTCTCGCCTGTGCTGCTGCCAACAAAAATATTCTGCCCTTTTTCCAGCGGTGGGGTATGGTGCCGGACGAGGATACCAAAGCATATGCTCAAAAATACGGAGAAGCAGAGTCGAAGGCATTGTATTATGTAAATGACGATGCCAGAGATTACCGCGCTGCCCATTCTGGTGAAGAGGGAACGATTCTGAATCAGGATGTGGTAACTGCTGCTGTGGCGGCAAACTCAAACCAGGTAGAGGTTACTATTGCAACGGAACAGAATAAGGATCTGATACTTGGTTATGAGATTCTTAGAAGCATGACTTCAAATGGAAAAAAGGAGACAAAAGTAGTTGGATTCCAGCCGATTGATACCGCTCAGAGTACGGTATTTGTGGATTCTATTTCATCCATAAACAACAGAGTTATGGAATATGAAGTACGGGCGGTGGATAAGTATCTGAACTATTCCAATCCGGCTCAGGCAGGATCTGTCAAGATCCAGACAGATGGTGTGCTGGATAAAAAGGCATGGACCGTCGAAACTACCATGACTTCGGAGGATGATGTGGCGGTTGTTCCGGATGCAGAAGATCCTGACAGCGGATATCACACAGAAAATCCAGGCAGCATCGGTGAAAAGAAGGTACACAGCATTGACCGGATTCTGGATCAGGACAGAACGGAGACAGGAACTTATCACGGAAAAAGCGAAGGAAACGCAGTGATCACCATCGATATGCACAAGACAGAGCAGGTAACGGCATTGAAATATCTAGGAGATGCTCTGACCGGGATGACTATCGAGGTCAGTCAGGATGGAACTGCGTGGACGGCAGTAAAAGAAGGTTATACAGGATTGTCCGGAACCGGGGAACAGACCGTGTGGTTTGATTCTGTGAAAGAAGGATCTAGAGACAGCTGGATTGGTACTTACGATGCCAGATATGTGAGAATGACCATTCCACAGTCCGGTGAAATTGCCATCCAGGAGATCGAGATATGCGGACCATCGGGAGACAATCTGGAATTTATGAAAGCAGAAGAGGATACGCCGGCAGTTGGTGTGCTGACTGCAGACTATAAGTATGGCAGCCAGGATTCGGATGTGATCAAAAAAGGTTCTTTGATATTTACGGGAACCTATAAAGGAAATCCTGCTTACAATGTGGTTGTATTATATGATACAGAGGGAAATGTAATTGGTGCAAAAGAGGACGCAGTTCAGGCAGGCCAGGTTATCTTTGCCGATGTGCCGGAGCAGGGAAATCTTGGCGAGACTTCAAATGGAACATGGGTATACTACGTAGAACCTGGTCAGTGGGATGCTGAATCTCTGCAGAAGATCAAAGGGGTTCGCGGTGAACTTTACCGTGTGGACGATGCCCTGACCCTGGAAGGAGAACGTATCGTCAGTGATACCCAGATCATCCAGCTTCCGGACACTCTGCCGGATATAACATTAACAGGATCTAAATAAGGATCTTAATATGGAGGCAAGAGTGAAAAAATAATTTTTTCACTCTGCAAGTTTGCGCGCGCACGCTCAAACTTGTTAAGAACTTTTAGTTCTTTGGCGCAAAAAAGGCGTGCGCGAATGGAGGTAAAAATGAAAAGACTCTTATTATTCTTCGTGGCAGTACTGGTTCTTGCTGCCACGGTTCCCACGGCTGCCAGAGCGGCAGGAACCGGCAGTGGTACACTTAGCGCAGATAAAAATAATGTGTCTGTGTCGCTTACCATACCAGAGGGAAAGACGAAGACGATCACGTCCCTGCGTGTACAGCTGCGGGTGTCCGTTGCCAGCGGAACGATGGGCCAGCCGGATTTCACATTTGACTCTTCGATTCCAAGTGCCGTGAAAAGTGCTGCGGTCAAAAAAGAGGGCAGTGCCTATATGGTGGATATCATTTTGTCCGGGAAAAAGAATCAGGATATATTTAAAAACAGTGAGAATGCAAAACTGGGAATTCTGTCCGTGAAACCCACCAGCACAGATTATCAGATCAAGGTGGAATTTGCGGGTAAAACAGATGGCAGCAATGCACCTGTCGTAAAGTATGCGGAAAGCAGCAGTCTGTCGGAGGTGACACTTACGTTGTCCAATGCCCTTCCGGCGACAGTGGGATCTACAGCGCAAGAGACTGCTCCGCCCTCTGGAAAGGCCTTGGGGAAACCAAAACTGACTGCCACGGTAAAAAAAGGAAAAAACCGCGTCTATTTTAAGTGGAATAAGATCAGTGGCGCCAGTGGATACAGGCTTTACCGATACGATGAAAAAACGAAAAAGTACAAGAAGATAAAGACGGTCACAAAAGGAGGGACAACGTCCTATTCTAAAAAATATGGATATGCATCCTCGCATCGCTTCCGTCTCCGCGCATTTAAAACAGAGGCGGGCGGAGGAAAAACTTATAGCAGCTACAGTTCGATTGTGAAGGTTACGGTGCCGCCGGCTAAGGTCAAAAAGTTCTCGGCGGAATACTGGAGTGACGGAAAGGCTGCCCTCCTGTGGAAAAAGGTCAGCAAGGCAGAAGGCTACCAGATATACCGGAGCAAAAAGAAGAGTGGAAAATACCTCCGCGTAAAAACGATCCGGAAGGGTAAGACCATCAAATGCACCAGTATAAAACATAAACTTGGCAAAACCTATTATTACAAGATCAGAGCTTATGTCACCGGTGCGAATAAAAAACGTGTTTATGGTAAATTCAGCGCAGTGGTGCCATACAAAAATAAGGGTAAACAATAGACGTGTAAAATAAAAAAAATCCTTTTCTCTCTTCCCCAAATAGTGTATACTATAAGAAGAATGATGTTGGGGTCAAAAAGTATTTTGCCCCCAACGGATGCTACGGATTGCTTCGTTGTTTCACAACTCCCGCAATCCTTCAAACATTCGAAATCCGCTGATTTACTGTGTAAATCGCTTCTTTCTCATGTTTGGCGGGTCCCAAGTTCAAATGCCTTAGCATGCAAGCATGAACGGCATTTTGACCTTTTGACCCTGGCATCATATCATATTACTTATGGGATACCATGTGAATGGAGGGAAAGACATGAAAAGGATTTTATTTGTAGCTTCAGAGTGTGTACCATTTATTAAAACAGGCGGTCTCGCCGATGTTGTGGGGTCACTGCCAAAATACTTTAATAAAGATGAATTCGATGTCCGGGTTATGATTCCCAAATATACGGCGATCCCGGATGAATATAGGAATCAGATGCAGTTTGTCACTCATTTTTATCTTGAACTCGCATGGCGTAAGCATTATGTGGGGATTTTTGAGATGGAATATAAGGTCGTTAAATTTTATTTTCTTGACAATGAATTTTATTTTAATGGAAATACACCATATGGGGAGATCTATCAGGATATAGAGAAATTTGCCTTTTTTGGAAAGGCGGCGCTGTCTTCCCTTCCTCTGATTGATTTCCGGCCGGATATCATTCACTGCCATGACTGGCAGACTGGTTTGATTCCGGTATATTTAAAAGATTCTTTTCAACAGGGGGATTTCTTCCGCGGCATCAAATCCATCATGACGATCCACAATCTGAAATTCCAGGGGATCTGGGACAAGAAAACGGTGATGGATACCGCCGGACTGGATGCCTATTATTTTACACCGGATAAGCTGGAGGCATATGGAGATGCCAATTATCTGAAGGGCGGAATCGTATACGCCGACCAGATCACTACAGTCAGCGATACATACGCTGAAGAGATTAAGACACCATTTTACGGAGAAAAACTGGATGGCCTGATCAATGCCAAGGCGGGCTGCCTTACGGGAATCGTAAATGGTCTGGACTATGATGAGTACAACCCTTCCACGGATCCGATGATCGCGGCGCACTACGATGCCAGAACCTTCCGCAAAGAGAAGATTAAGAACAAACGGGCACTCCAGAAAGAACTGGGACTTGCCCAGGATGATAAAAAGTTTATGATCGGTATCGTTTCCAGACTCACAGACCAGAAGGGATTTGACCTTATCGATTATGTGATTGAGGAGATTTGTGCGGAAGATACCCAGCTTGTAGTACTGGGAACCGGTGAAGAAAAATACGAGCACCTTTTCCGGCATTTCGCATGGAAATATCCAGAGCGTGTTTCGGCGAATATTTTTTATTCCAACGAGCGCTCCCACAAAATATATGCTTCCTGCGATGCGTTCCTGATGCCATCCCTGTTCGAGCCCTGCGGGCTCAGCCAGCTGATGAGCCTCCGTTATGGAACGGTGCCCATCGTCCGGGAGACTGGTGGATTGAAAGATACGGTGGAGCCATACAATGAGTACGAGAGCAAGGGAACCGGATTTTCCTTTGCCAATTATAACGCCCACGAGATGCTCAACACAATCCGATATGCCAAATATATCTATTATAGTAAGAGAAGGGACTGGAACAAGATCATTGACCGGGGCATGGCAATGGATTTTTCCTGGGCGAATTCCGCCAGAAAATACGAAGATCTGTATAACAGGATGTGATAAAACGAAGCAATTCGCAGCATCTGCCAGGGTCAAAAGATCATTTGACTTGTCATAGGATTCACCTGAATTTTTCCGCCGGTGAAGACATTTCTTTTCGGAGAGGTGTTTTCTCCGGCTTGTTATTTACTCGAAGGTAAAGTGAAAATACCTGGGAGCCTGCCCGCAAGGTATTTGATCGCACCCGCAAACCCGAGCGGCCTCACGAAGCGTGACGCTCGTGGTTTTTAGCATGGAACAGCAGAAATTTCAAAAAAAACGATATTACCCCTTGAAATTTGCTTTGTTATTGGTTAGAATAGGAAACAGAGAGTTTGTATAAATTTTAACAAACGAAATCAAGTATATTTTTAGGAGGAATCGACAAATGGCAGTAAAAGTAGCGATTAACGGATTCGGACGTATCGGACGTCTTGCATTCAGACAGATGTTTGGAGCAGAAGGTTATGAAGTAGTAGCGATCAATGATTTGACAA
>JAAVZE010000062.1 GCA_022791495.1 Eubacterium sp. | reverse complement strand
ATGATCGGACCGGAGCCGATAATGAGCACTTTGTGAATATCAGTTCTTTTAGGCATAAGTTGTTTCCTCCTTGTTCTTTGTCTCTAACTATATATTATAACGCAAAAACCGAAAACCACAAGAATTTTTTATCCGAAAGGGTAAAAAACAATTGACAATTTGCCATAAGTGTATATAATAAGATATATACAGTATATACAGTATGAAGAAAAGGAAATAGAAAAGTATGAACATTATTTTATCGAATGAGTCGGAACTGCCGATATACCGGCAGATTTTTGACCAGATCCAGGAACAGATTCTTTCCGGGGCGATCCCGGAAGGAGAGGTTCTGCCATCCATCCGGAAACTGGCAAAGGAGCTTGGGATCAGTGTGATCACCACAACCAGGGCATACAATGAGCTGGAGAGTGAAGGATATATTGTCTCCAGACAGGGAAAGGGAAGTATTGTTCTCGGTAAAAATAATTCCGTTGTCAGGGAACAGTATCAGAAACGCATGGAAGAAGCTTTCGAAGTTATGAAGGTTAACGCGAAATATCTGGAAATGTCGGATGAAGAAATTTTAAGATATGTGGAGGAACATTTAGAGTATGAATGCGATTGAAGTAAACCATATGAGTAAACATTTTAATGATTTTTCTCTGCAGGATATCTGCTTTTCCCTGCCCAAAGGGTACATCATGGGGTATGTGGGACAGAATGGCGCGGGGAAGACCACCAGTATCAATCTGATCACAGGGCTGTATAAGCTGACGGAGGGAAGTGTCCTGGTGGACGGGGTATCCATGAAAGAGGATCCGGCAGCAGTAAAAGAGAGCATCGGTTATATCGGGGATGAATCCTATTATTACCCGGAGTTCCGCATACGGGACGTGAGGGGGGGCATGAAATCTTTTTACCAGGATTTTGACAGCAGACATTTTGATGACTACGTGAAGCGCTGGAAACTTCCGGAAAATAAGAAAATCGGTGAGTTTTCCAGGGGAATGAAGATCAAGCTGATGTTTGCCGGGGTATTATCCCGCTCGACGAAGGTTCTTCTTCTGGATGAAGCCACCAGTGGGCTGGATCCGGTGACCAGGGAGGAGATCATGGAAATACTGCAGAACTATATCGAAGACGGGGAGCACAGTGTCTTGTTTTCCACCCATATCATGGAAGATCTGGAGCAGATCGCGGATTATATCTTCTATATTGAAAATGGGAAAAAAGTATTTTTTGAGGCAAAAGATGACCTGTTGGAAAACTATGTAGTTGTAAAGGGTGGGAGAGAAGATGCGGAGAGGGTAAAGAAAAAGGCAGTGATCGGCTTTTCGGAATCGGAATTCGGGTTTTACGGAGTGCTTCCGGTGGATGAGGCGGCAGGGCTGCCCAAAGAGGTACTGGTAGAGAAAGCCACGGTGAATCAGATTATTGTGGCATTTCAAAAGGATGCAAATAAAAGAAAGGCGGGGATGGCATGAACTGGGTTAAATTTATGAAGACGGATTTTTTGTTTTATAAGTATCAGAAAGTAGTAATGATGGTTTTTCCGGTATTTGTGATTCTGATGTCCATATATTCCAAAGATATGATATTTATCATCTCGTATCTTTGTTTTGGGGTGCTGATCGTCTCCACGACGCCTTACTGCCTGGAAAACAGAAATATGTCCACTTTTATTCAGATGCTGCCTGGCAGCGACAGAGAGCGGGTTGTGGGCCGTTATATGTGCTTTGGGGCGATGCTGCTGGCAGCCGTAGCATATGGCATCGGTGTGGTGACAGCGGTGAGTTGGATCAAAGGATTTCCTGTCACGGAATACAATATATATTTTAGTTCTGTAGCGGTGGCATTGAGTCTTATTGTTGGTTCTGTGCAGTTTCTTGTTTTGTATATCGCAGGCAGGGGGAAAAGTACCCAGTGGATGAACATCATGAGAATGATACCCGGTTTTATCTTTTTCTTTCTGATAAATTATATCGGAGAGAAGGGGAAAGAGGGGCAGGTAGAGAGCAGTATTTTTGGGCTGGCAGACTTTTTCGTTCAAAATAAGTTCATCTGTCTGATTTCTATGGCTGTCGCTGCTCTGCTGGTCTTTGCCGGCTGTATTCTTGTCTCGGTCAAAGTAGTACAGAATCGGGATGTTATATAAGTTGTACGATATATACGGCAAGGATCGCCGCCAGGGCCACGATGACCAGCCCCCTCTTAAAGTAGGCTAAGATTAAGGCGATGGACGTACCTGCCATGGCAGACAGGACATTTCCCGTGGAATAAAAGATTTCAGGAAAGGTCAGCGCCCCCAGCACCGCGTAGGGAGTGTAGTCCAGAAAGGTCCGGATATAGCGGGATCGGATGCGTCCCCGAAAAATAGTTATGGGCAGTACTCTCGGCAGGTAGGTGACGAGAGCCATGATCAGTATGGCGGTGAGGCAGTATTTGAGACTCATGATTGTTCCTCCTCATCTTCTTCTTTGGGAAATAGTAAAGCCCCGATGCCTGCGGCAAATATCGTGGCAATGATGACACGGAACCCGGAGGAAATCTGTCTAAGGACTGGGGCATATTTGAGCAGGCAGGCGAAGAGGACTGCCATCAGAACCACCAGAAAGACTTCCTTTTTCTCGCGGGATGCTGGGACGATCAGGGCGATAAACATTGCATACAGACCGATTCCCATGGCGTTCTGCAGGGACAAGGGAAGCAGGGTGGAGACAGAGCCTCCCAGGAAGGTGCCCAGGGACCAGCCCATAAAGGGCAGAGTCATAAGGCCCAGAAGATAGCCGGCGGACAGCGTACCATTTTCCATGGAAGCCACGACAAAAGTCTCATCGGTAATCCCGAAGGAAAAGATAAGGCGTTTCCAGATGGGAGTTTTGTGGTGTATCTTCTGGGACAGAGACAGGGACATCAGGGAGTAACGCAGATTGATTACAAAAGTGGTCAGCGCGATCTCCAGATACCCTGCCTGGGCAAAGATCAGATTGGTTCCAGCGAACTGACCCGCGGAGGTCAGATTCGTCACAGAAATAAAAACAGCCAGCCACATCGGAAGGCCGCCGGACACTGCCATGAATCCAAAGGTAAAGGAGACGGGCAGATATCCTAAAAAGATGGGAATTCCTTTTTGAATTCCATATTTATAGTTCTTCATTTTGAGCCTCTTCTATAGATTCTTCTAATATAAACTCAGAAGTACAGTGAGGACATCTTGTGGCATTGATGTCGATCTCACTGAAACAGTAAATACATTTTTTTGTAGTCGGCGCTGCCGGTTCTTCTTTCTTTTTCCCCAGACTTCCCAGGGCATTCATTCCTTTGACCAGTAAGAAGATCACAAACACCATGATGATGAAATTGATCACTGCAGTAAGGAAGGCGCCGTATTTTATATCCACGCCGTTTAGCGTGAGGACAAGATAACTCAGATCCGTCTGTGCCACCAAACCGATCAGCGGGGAAAGAACATCGTTTACCAGGGAATTGATGATGGCCTGAAAGGCAGCACCAATGATAACACCGATCGCCAGATCCATAACATTGCCGCGGAGGGCAAATTCTTTAAATTCCTGTAAAAACTTCTTGAAAAAAGCCATATTTATCCTCATTCCTGCGCTGCTTTTTGCGCATTAAGCAATGTTTGTGCAAGCAACGCGCAGTCACAAACTTGCCGAGCGAAAAATTTATTTTTCACTCTTATCCTCCATTTCTTTTGCAAAAGTAAGCACTCACCTGTGACTGGCATAAGCACTCACGTCGAAACCTGCGGTTTCTCCGTGTTCGTTAGACTCACATAGACTTTTTCAGAATGCGCTTTGCCTGTGAACAGGCATCGTATTCTTTAAAAGTCTGCGTTCGTGCTTATGCGTTCATTTTAGCACAATTTGTGGAAAAAGAAAAGTTCCAATAGTGAAATGACAGGACATACGGGGGTTTGTCAAAATTTGTTTTTGGCCTTTTCGTTTATTGGTTTTTCTCCGTCAAGATGTATGATCGGAATGCTTAAAATCTCCGCCCGGCAATGCCCTTTCCCCGAACTTTTTATAAGAGCTGAAGCTTATCACATATTTTCCTATTCCTTTACCGCTATTAGTGTAAACTCTCCGGGTACGTTCGGATTCTCCCATGCAGGATGTTCATCAAATTGTTTCAATACAAATCCGTTTTTTATTACGGCATTTATGATCTCGCTGATTGTATATTTTCGGTAGCTGCACAGGGGAATTTGCTTCCTGGTTTCATCATCAAAAAATCGTGCATGTGCCATTTCACCCTCAAATACATCTGTTGAAAAATATCCGGTTGTTTTCTGCTCCAGACCAAGCGTATCAACGATTTTAGTAAATGGGTGAAAATCACTGCATATCAGCATTTGCCCGTTTTTCCGGAGCGCATTGATGATACCAGAAATCATAAGCATTAAATTCCCATGCCTTTTTGTTCTGTTTGCTGTATTCAATCATATAAACCCCTCCCCAAGGTCTGAAATTTCTCTTTTTTAAATCACGTCTCATTAATAAACAGCTTCTGTCCACATGCAGCACGAAACTAACCTATGACCGTAGCTTATAGGTTACATAATACCATATTTTTACCCGATCTTCCACCAGAACATAGTAACAGGGCAGCGCACTAGGAAGATTGCCACTTGCTGGTGATTGTTAAGTTTATAAGAATATGTTAAACTAATATAGCAGTTGGCGTTATTAGTCACTGAGACAATTTGACAGCTGGCACAAAAAAAGAACTGCGACTTAAGGAGAATAGCCATGGGCATTGTAGATACCGAACATTTTTCCATTCCTCTTCTGGACTGGTATGACAGAAATAAGCGTGACATGGTCTGGAGAGACCGGATGAATCCCTATTATACGTGGATCTCCGAGATCATGCTTCAGCAGACACGCATCGAGGCGGCAACGGGATATTTTATCCGTTTTACCGAGGAACTGCCGGATATCCAGAGTCTGGCGCAGGTTCCCGAGGAGCGGCTGATGAAGCTGTGGGAGGGGCTTGGATATTATAACCGGGCGAGGAATCTAAAGAAGACAGCGCAGATCCTGGTGGAACAATATGATGGACGGTTACCGGCAGATTATGAGGCACTTATGGCGCTACCGGGGATCGGTCCTTATACGGCGGGCGCTATCGCCTCTATTTCTTATGGTATCAAGGCGCCAGCGGTGGATGGGAATGTGCTCCGGGTGCTGATGCGCTATCTCAAATGCGATGATGATATTGCTAAAATGTCGGTGAGACGGCGGGTGGAACATATGCTTCTGGATGTGATGCCGGAGAGACCTGGAGATTTTAACCAGGCGGTCATGGAACTTGGTGAGGTGGTCTGTATCCCTAATGGCGCACCGCTCTGTGAAAAATGTCCGCTGATGGACAGCTGTGAGGCAAAGGCGGCTGGCTGCCAGGAGGATTACCCGAAAAAGGCGGAAAAGAAACCAAGAAGGATCGAAAACAGGACGCTGCTGATCTATGAGCTGGATGGCTGCATAGGTATCCGGAGGCGGCCGCAGAGCGGACTTCTGGCAGGTTTGTATGAATTTCCTGCTGTTTCGGAAAAACTCACTATGAAGGGGGTCAGGGAGCTGCTGGAAAAGCAGGGGATTGTAAATGCCAAGGTTAGCTCCATGGGGGCGGCAAAGCATATTTTTTCTCATGTGGAATGGCATATGAAGGGAGTTCATGTGAAGCTGGAAAGAGCATTTGAGAGGCAGAAGCTTCCACCTAATGTAATCTTTGTCTCCAGGGACGAGCTTTCGCAAAAGTATGCGCTTCCGACGGCATTTCGCTATTATCTGAAGCAGCTTATAGAGGGAAAATATGAAAAATAAATTTTTCATCCTGCAAGTTTGTGCGCGCACGCCCAAACTTGTGATGCACGAAAAGCGTGTGCGAATCGAGGAAAAAGTGAAAAGTGAGGGAAATAACATTGAAGATTATATCATGGAATGTCAATGGGCTGCGTGCCTGTGTGACAAAAGGATTTGTAGATTTCTTTAAAGAAGTGCAGGCAGACATCTTCTGCGTTCAGGAGACAAAGCTGCAGAGTGGGCAGATCGAGCTGGAGCTGAAAGGGTATCATCAATACTGGAACTATGCGGACAAAAAAGGATATTCAGGAACGGCGGTATTCACGAAAGAAGAGCCGCTTCAGGTGATGTACGGCATGGGGATTGACGAGCACGATCATGAAGGCAGGCTGATCACACTGGAATTTGAAGATTTTTATCTGGTCAATGGTTATATTCCCAATGCCCAGAGCGAGTTGAAACGTATTGATTACCGTATGAAATGGGAAGATGATTTCCGGAACTATATTTGTGGGCTGGATCAGAAGAAGCCGGTTATTTTCTGCGGAGACCTGAATGTGGCGCACCAGGAGATCGATCTGAAAAATCCCAGGAACAATCGCGGAAACGCTGGATTTTCAGATGAGGAGAGAGGGAAATTCACGGAGCTTCTGGCAGCGGGGTTTGTGGATACATTTCGTTATTTTTATTCGGGACTGGAAGGCGCCTACACCTGGTGGAGTTATCGGTTCCGGGCGAGAGAAAAGGATGCCGGATGGCGCATCGATTATTTTCTTGTTTCGGAACGGGTAAAAGACAAGCTGGTGGATGTTAAGATCCATAAGACGGTAATGGGATCGGATCACTGCCCGGTGGAGCTGGAGGTTCGGAGGGAGTAGAATACATAGCTAAAATCTAGAGAAGTATCATGAAAATATTTCTAGCCATTTTTGCAATTTTCGTTCCTATTGTTTGTCGGTTATTGTCGAAAAAGAGAGAACGATTGTTCTTGAATAAATTAATTGGAAATAATAGAATTATAAACGTTGTAAGCAAATTAAAGAAGATTAGATAAAATTGTCGGATCTGACTATTAAAAGGAGAATATCAAGTTTGAAACAAAGAGGTAGTGGATAGAAGTTAAATTTGAGCATCACAAATAAGCCATCTTGTGGTGGCTGAAAAATTGAATATAAACGCAACACCTAATCAGGAAGCTGGCAAAGGATTATCTTTGATAACATATCCTCTTTGCTTGAGCAGATTAAGTGCCTGTGAAGTGGTTAAAATTTTTTCTTTATTCACAGGACGGGATTCAAGAAAACCTTCTGGTGTATATGGCTTTAAATCTGTGAGTATGTGCCAGATAGCGGTCAGGATCATACGGCAGATGGCAATAATGGCCTTCTTGTGACCACGGCGTGCTTTGATACGCTTGTAGCGGCTGGTAAATTCAGGATGTTTCCTGGATTTGATTAAAGCATTTGCAACTTGCACCAGAACTGGTTTAAAATAAGAACCGGCACGGGAAATCCGGGTGGATTTGATTCTGCGGTCGCTCTTATCATTACGGGGACAACATCCTGCCCAGGAGACGGGGTGTTTTGCTGTGGGGAAGACAGACATATCACCACCAATCTCTGAAAGCACTTGAATTGCAGTCATGGGATTCTTATCGAATCCGGGAACAGTCCTTATTAAGTTTAAAGCAGCCTCATATTTATTACTGAGACGAAGGATTTCCTGTTCCACTTCTGAAATGTGCTTTTCCAGTTCATCGATGTGGTCAAGGCACTGTCTGAGTTTAACAGCCTGTTCTTTCGAGACGGCACCATCAACGGCAGCCTGTATTTCTTCTATCGGAGTTTTACAGCGGCCGTGAACGAATGGCGCCACATCAAATTTTTCTCCGGGGTGCTGCAGAATCTGTTCGGTAATGGAACGGGAAGAT
>JAAVZE010000061.1 GCA_022791495.1 Eubacterium sp. | reverse complement strand
TTGTTATAATTGAAGTAGAGATCAACTGCCTGTAAGAGGGTCAGGAGGATATAATCAGCAAGAAACTAAGGAGGATACTGGTATGGGTGTAGTTGAGGAAATGATCCGCAAGGAGGACGATGGTTCTCTCAGTTTTGGAAACTATCTTCTGGATTCAAAGACAAAGAAATCGGATTTTGAATATCAGGGAGATATGTATAAGGTGAAGACCTTTCGGGAGATCACAAAGCTGGAGAAAAATGGTCTGTTTGTGTATGAGTCAGTCCCTGGAAGCGCCGTGACAAATTATGTGGATGATGGAAACGATGTATCTTTTGTGGTGGAAGCAGCAGAGGACATAAGTTTTACCCTGGAGCTTGAGCCATCACAGGAGTACAAAGTAATGCTCGACGGAAATGAGCTGGGAACGATGAAGACCAATCTGGGAGGAAAGCTCAATGTAAGCATTGAACTTGATGAAGGAAAACAGGCAGATATCAAGGTAAGTAAATGCTAGCAAAATGAATACAGTTACCTGAACTGGGAACGGCGCCAATCTGGTGATTCAGATTGGCGCCACTGTTAGTTCAACGGAGTCGATTTGAAACAGAATTCACATGAGCCATTGAGCTATGCACGAAAATGAAAGGAAATTATGGCAAAGTCAAAGAACATATTTTATTGTAAAGAATGTGGTACGGAAACCGGAAAATGGCAGGGACAGTGTCCCGGCTGCGGGGAGTGGAACACATTGGTCGAGGCACCGGATACTGGTGCTCCAGGGAGAAAGACCAGGGCAGGCGCAGTTAGGACTGGACAAGTAGAGCCCGCGAAATTAAATGATATAACCATTGAAAACGAGCACCGGATGATGACTGGCATTGGGGAATTAGACCGTGTTCTGGGGGGCGGCATTGTGGCTGGCTCGCTGGTACTGGTGGGGGGAGATCCGGGTATCGGGAAATCGACTCTTTTGCTGCAGATGTGTAAAATGCTCTCTGACCAGGGTGAAAAAATTCTCTATGTGTCGGGAGAGGAATCTCTAAAGCAGATTAAGCTGAGAGGTGACCGGATCGGTAAGTTCTCTGATTCCATCTATCTGCTGTCGGAGACAAATATCTCTGCCATTGATCATGCCATAGGGAAAGTTCAGCCGGTGGTGGTCATAGTGGATTCGATTCAGACGATGTACGATGAAAGAATTGATGCGGCACCGGGCAGTATCAGCCAGGTGCGTGAGATCACCTCTATCCTTCTGCGCATCGCTAAGAACAGGGGAATCAGCATTTTCATCGTGGGACATGTGACAAAGGAAGGAAATGTGGCAGGTCCCCGCATGCTGGAACATATGGTGGATACAGTGCTATATTTTGAAGGGGATTCAGCCGCTGCCTACCGTATTCTGCGTGGAGTGAAAAATCGGTTTGGTTCCACCAATGAAATCGGTGTATTTGAGATGAAAGGAAAAGGGCTGGTGGAGGTGCCCAACCCATCCGAATATATGATGCAGGGAAAACCAGTGGGTGAGTCCGGTTCCGTGGTGGCATGTGCGGTGGAGGGAACGAGATCTTTTATGATTGAGGTACAGGCTCTGGTTTGCCATACATATTTTAATATGCCCCGGAGAACGGCGGCAGGGACAGATTATAACCGGATCAACCTGCTGATCGCAGTGTTGGAGAAGCGTCTGGGCATCCGCCTCTCAGACAGTGATGCCTACGTCAATGTAGCAGGTGGTATGAGGATCACAGAACCGGCCCTGGATCTTGCCATTATTACTGCTATCATGTCCAGTCACAGCGGAAGAGCCATGGATGACCGAACCGTGATCTTTGGGGAGGTAGGTCTGGTGGGAGAGGTAAGGGCAGTCCCCCAGGCAGAAAAACGGGTGGCAGAAGCATTGAAAACCGGATATCAGACTTGTATTCTGCCAGAGGCAAATAAAAAAATTATAGAAAAGAGCGGGGGGCTGGACCTGTCCGGCATCCGCCTGGTGGGAATCCGCAATATAAGGGAACTGGCAGATCAAATCTGCGTGAATATAACGTGAGGAAGAAAATGAAGGGAGAAAGAATATGTACGAAAAGATCGAAAGATTGACGACGCCGGGATTTCGGCTTTTAACCGCTCTGGTTTTATTGGTGGCGGGGCTTATATGGCAGATCGCGTCAGGAAAGGTTCTTGACATGTACGCCTTTTACATTATGGCGGCGGCAATGCTTTCCCTTGCCAGTGTGATCCTTGAAAAGTTTTGTGCCGCCGGCAATCATTTTATTCCCTATGTTATTTTTAATATGGTGGTTCTGATCGCGGGTGTTGTGCTGACCGGCTCAGGAGGATTTACCGGGGTAGTGCTTTACAGTATATGGGGAATCTGTGTGATCGCGGAGTGGGGGGGCAATGCCGTGCTTTTGTCGTGTGAGGACATTTTGAAACGGGTGGTTATGGGGTTTGTGGCAGCAGTTATGAATATCATTTTTGTTGCCATTGTTTTTATGATTCCTATTTTGCTTCAGGCAAACGCATAGAAGGAAAGACATGGAGGGAAAGGAAATGAAAGAACGATTCAAAAAGATTTCAGCAGGATTGCTTATTACTCTGCTGTCTTTGGTGGGATTGTGGGAGTATATGCAGCTGTATCTGTTTTTTGATATCCCTCAGGCGGTAGTGATTCTGCCGGTTGTAGGAGCATTGTCAGCGATTTTACTGAAAAAACTGGGATGGGTGGTGCCAGGTGCTGCTGTACTGATCTGCATTGTGTATCAGCTGGTAGAGAAAAGATCCAGTTCAGTAGGGATTGTGGAGACCTCTAAAGTAAAAGTAATCCTGTCTATTCTGCCTGTAATTATAATTTTTATGATTCTTGGTATTGCTGGAGGTTTTCTGGTCAGGGTACTGATTCGGAGAAAGAGGTCACTGGCTGTAGGAATATTTTGCTGCCTGTTGGGAGTGTTCCTCACTTTTGGAAGCAGTGTGGTGATGTTCGGGAATCCTCTATATCCATTTATGGCGAAGGCATCGATCAATCAATATGCAAAAAAATTTCAAAGTGACAGTTATAAGATCAGCGAAGTTTCTGTATACTACAGTTTAGAGGATCTGCAGTATCAGGGGCGTGTGGTGATGAGTGATGGAATCGTGTATGCATTGTATCATGACCGTGCCTCAGGAGAGGTGACAGAAAGCAGCATGAATGAATAAGTTTTATATGAGCCTGGGCAGTTTCACGAAGCAAAACGCCAGAATTTAAAAAAATGTGTAAAAAAAGGAAAATAGTTGCAAATTGACATAATTGTAACATTTATGTAAAATATAACAATAGTATGACAAAATTATATATGGGGTACAAGGTCATGTGTTTCGTGTTTGCATGCAAAAGCATGACTTTATGACCCTGACATTATAAAATAACAAAATTGGAGGAAACGCCGTGGACCATTTGGATATGTTGGAGTATAAGAGCGTTCATATTTTGCGCGAGGCATACAGTGAACTGGGAAATCTGTGTATGCTCTGGTCGATTGGAAAGGATAGCACAGTTCTTCTCTGGCTTGCCAGAAAGGCCTTTTTTGGACATGTTCCAATTCCCCTCGTACATGTGGACACCCATTTTAAGATCAAAGAGATGATTGAATACAGAGACCGTCTGGCGGCAGAGTGGAATCTGGATATGATTTACGGAGAAAACACCGAAGCACTGGAGAAAAAGGCCACATTTCCAGATGGAAATGCTACTCATCTGGAGTGTTGCAAATCGCTGAAAACAGAAGCTTTGACCAATACCCTCAACGCCAGCTGGCCCCGTTACCGTTTTAATCATGGGAAGGGAGTTTACGAAAAGGATGTCAACATTGAGCCGTATACCGGTGTAATCGTCGGTGTCCGGGCGGACGAGGAAGGAAGCAGATCCAAAGAACGATATTTTTCGCCAAGAGATAAAAATAATGACTGGGATGTGGGAGACCAGCCGCCGGAATTCTGGAACCAGTACAAAACTGATTTTGCACCGGGAACCCATGTACGCGTGCATCCTCTGCTGGACTGGACGGAGCTGGACATCTGGGAGTATATCGAGAGAGAAAATATTCCTGTTGTTCCGCTGTACTTTGACCAGGGAAATGGAAAGCGTTACCGCTCTCTGGGGTGCGCACCCTGCACCGGCACAGTAGATTCCACGGCAAAAAATGTAAGAGAAATCATAGAAGAATTGAAAACCGGAAAATTTGCCAATATCGCTGAGAGATCCGGGCGCGCCCAGGATAAAGAGGGAGGCGGCGGTCTGGAAGAACTGCGCAAAGAAGGATACATGTGAAGTGTGACTAAAGTCGCGAGAGCGGCAGCGACAAGTAAACTTGCCGCTGACATTTGAGCGACGGACATCATGAGTACGTAGCGAAGCGGAGTACGAATGTGCCTGTGCGAAGCACAGGGTCACACGTAGTAATTAATTGTTTGTGCCGCCTGTGCGGCAGCAGAGGTCACATGTTATGTACTGAGCTTGTCATGCGGCCGGAGCAAATTTATTTGTTTCCGGACATATGACAGATAGTGTCAGCATATCAAGAAAAGGATTGGAGCAATTGTGATATGAATAAAAAAGAAGACATGAATATAGTCATTGTCGGTCATGTGGATCACGGTAAGAGCACTCTTATGGGACGCCTGCTGGCAGATACCGGTTCCCTTCCCGAAGGAAAGTTAGAGCAGGTAAAAGAGACCTGCCGCAGAAATGCAAAGCCATTTGAGTACGCATT
>JAAVZE010000060.1 GCA_022791495.1 Eubacterium sp. | reverse complement strand
TACTGTATCCCCCGACGCAAGCCCCTGGCGGTAAGAGTCCAGATGGGCATAATAGGCATACAGCCCATGCTCGCTCCGGATGCCTATGCGGTATCCGCCCAGCTCCAGCCAGCCGATTTTTTCTACCACTCCGTCACAGATACTCACAGCGGGAAAATATCCAGGAACATTGTTTGAGGTCATGATATCAACCCCTTCATGCCTTCGGTCACCGCCATAACTTCTGGCATTTCCCCAGGAATTTTCATAGGAAAAGCTCGCTTCTCCGCTGCCGTCCAGTGCCACAGGAAAGCAGCTTATATCACGGAGTACAGCCCCATAGGCATCCAGGTATGAGCTTACCACCTCATCCTCTGCCTGCCAGCGGAAAAATAATGGCACCCGCTTCGCTTCCCCATACATGGATCGAAATGCCAGCTCCCGGAAATACGTCTCGCGGAGAGGGGCTTTCTCTGCCAGTTCCTCCGCTTTGATATCAAAACACCGAAATTCCTCAGATTCTGCCGACAAAACCGGAACTTTCGCTGCCTTTGCCCCATTGAGGATCCATCCGGTCTCCAATGGCACACTAATACATAACAACATAAGAAGAATCCAGCGGAATCCGCTTTTGTTCCAGTGAAAAATTCCCTTGTTTCTTTTTTTTACCTTATTCCCCACCCAAAAACCTCCTGCTAAAAGGATTCTATATCAATGATCTCCGCCTTTTCCACATGGCAGGACAACACGTCATCGGCAAAGGAAATAAATTTTTCCACGCCATCACTGACAAAATAATCATATGAAGGTTCTTTCTCATCTATTCCTGTTGTATTCAGCAGATCTTTCTCCGTCAGAAGTGTTTTCAAGGATTTTGCCGTTTCATAAGCAGGATTCACCAATTTTACATTTTCTCCCATCTCTTGGCCGATAATCCTTCGGAGCAGGGGATAATGGGTACACCCAAGAATCAGCGCATCGATATCATATTCTTTCAGCTCATGCAGATATCTGCCTACAATATCCTCTGTAACCCGGTCCTCCCAGAGCCCTTCTTCCACCAGCGGCACAAACAGCGGACAAGCCTTGCTCACCACCGTGATATCCGGATCGATGCGATGCAGGAATTTATTATAGATCCCACTTTTGATCGTGCTCTCGGTTCCGATGATACCGATATTTTTTGTCCTTGTGGTCTTAGCTGCCATAACTGCCCCCGGCTCTACCACTCCCAGGACAGGAATATCGATCTCATCCCGGATCTCATCGAGAGCGAGGGCGCTGGCTGTGTTGCATGCCACTACCACAGCCTTGACATTCTTTGTCTGCAGAAAGCGCACGATCTGCCTGCTGTATTTGCATACCGTTATTTTGGATTTGCTTCCGTAGGGAACTCTCGCGGTGTCTCCAAAATAGACCAGATTTTCTCCCGGCAGCTGCCGCATGATCTCTTTGACAACCGTCAGTCCTCCCACTCCAGAGTCAAATACTCCAATCGGTGCATCCATATTCTATATCCACTCCTTTATATTTCCTACTATTATAAAAGGCCACCTGGGCAATGCCCTGTGACCTTTTTATTATAGTATGTTTGCATATACTGTGCAACTATATTTTCCCTCTATTTTCCTAAATCTTCAAACTTAACATCTTTCTTACGGTTGAGGATCGCATAGATACAAGGAACCACAAACAGGGTGAGCAGCGTACCATAGATCAGTCCTCCAATGGTAACGATGGCCATCGGCCGCACCATATCTGATCCGCTGTCCCCGCTGACTACCATCGGCACCAGACCTAGAATCGTTGTAATGGCGGTCATAAGGATCGGACGAAGCCTTGTCTGGCCTGCCTCCACGATGGCATCCAGTTTGTTCATTCCCTGCTCCCTCAACTGGTTGATATAGTCTACCAGCACGATTCCATTGTTTACGATAATACCGGAAAGCATAACAAATCCGATCATTGCGATGACGCTAATCTCACTGCCGGATACCCAGAGTCCCAGAAATCCTCCAGTAAAGGCAAGGGGAATCGTAAACAGGATGATAAAGGGTGAGAGCAGCGACTGGAACTGGGCAACCATGATCAGGTACATAAACAGTACTCCCACGATAAACATCAGCGCCACCTGTCCCATGGACTCATTGATATTCTCATCTTCTCCGGTATATTCCAGTTCGTAACCTGCCGGAATCTCATAATCTTTTAGTGTCTCTCTGAGTTCATTGCTGACCAGACCGATATTGTGGTCGTCATCCACCACTGCTGAAACCGTCATATAACGAGTCTGCTTATTGCGGTTGATGGACTTGGGTGAATCGGCAAGACTAAAATCTGCGATTTTGCTCAGTTTCACCTTTTTTGTCTTCTGAGTCTCCGTATCCGTGTACTCAATCTTCATTTTCTGGATGTCCGTCCGTTTCATGGACGCATCCTGATCGTCGCTGACATACACATTCAGCTCTTCTGTATCGGTGGAAACGGTAGTTGCCGTAGACGCATCCTTGATCTTTCCGTTGATCTGCTGGAATACCTGGGCCACCGTAAGGGAATATTTCATCGCCTTCGCTTTATTTACCGCAATACGAAACTCTTTATTGCCTTCTTCCATCCCGTTGGAAACCTCAGCGATCCCCTCTATTTTCTCTACCTTCGCCATAATTTCTTCGGATATTTTCTGGAGTTTATCCAGATCTTTTCCCTTGATCTGAAGAGTGATGCCGGAACCAAACATGGATCCCATATCCATAGCTGACGTATTGACTTCGATATCACAGGCGATATCCTTCGTCTTGCGCTCAATCTCCTTCTTTAAGTCCTTATTGGAGTGGGGGGTATCCTCATCCAGAAGCACATACATGGATACAGCATTTCCTCCACCGGACATCATGGACATGGTTCCACCTCCGGACATGGCGCCCACGGTATGAATCCCATCGATTTCAAGGATCCTGTTCATCGCTTCTGTGGACATCTCCTGAAGATCACTCTCTGGCATCGCCTTATTGTCCTCCGGCGGCGACACGGTGATAGTCATCTGGGTACTTTCCATATCCGGCATAAAGGTCGTTCCCCTGGATGCTGACAACACTGCAAAAAGTACGAGCAGAATAAAGGAGCCCAAAAATACCAAAATCTTTTTTTTCAGAAGGACTGATAAAAGTGTTCCATATGCATTTTGAACTTTGGGAAGAAATCTCCCCCTGTGCTCCTTCGTTCTGCGGAGCATTCCCTGGGACATCGCCGGCACCAGTGTCAGTCCCACCACCAGACTGGCAAGCAGCGAATACGCCAGTGTCAGAGCAAGATCCGTAAAGAGCTGTCTGGTGATTCCCTCGGTAAATATAATAGGCGCAAACACGCACACAGTCGTCAATGTAGAGGCAAGAATCGCCCCCGCCACCTGTTTTGCTCCCTCGATGGATGCCTCCTTCACGGAATATCCCTCTTCATTTCTCAGACGGAATATGTTCTCGATCACCACCACTGAGTTATCTACAAGCATTCCAACTCCCAGCGCCAGTCCCGACAGTGAAATGACATTCAGGGATACGCCGCTGAAATACATCAGCACGATAGCTGTCACCACACTGAGCGGTATAGAACACGCCACAATGATCGTCGGTCGAAGATCCCATAAGAACAACAGGAGGATCAAGATGGACAGAATACCACCATACAGCAGATTTTGTACCACAGAATCTACCACCAGATCAATATATACACCTTGATTCATCAGAACGCTGATATGAAGTCCCTCTTCTGACTCCTCCAGTTCTTCAAACTGTTCCAGAAGCCGGTCCGTCACGTCTCCGGTGGAGTATCCCGTCGCCTTTTCCATCGTCAGCGCGACTGCAGGATTTCCATTTACCATGGCATATACTTCATCCGCATTGTTCGTGACTGCCACATCTGCCACATCCGACAGCTTAATCGGATCCAGTCCGTCCAATCCCATATCGCAGATCACCAGATCCTGAATCTCACCATCGGATTCCAGCTTATCCCCTACTCTTACAAGATAGGAAGCATCCTTCTCCGCGATATATCCCGCCGGCATATCAAAGTTTTCGGCTGAAAGAATTTGTTCAACCATTGACTTTGTAATTATTTTATCAAGATTTGTATTTTCTTTCGTCGCTTTGGTACTGTCTTTTAGTGCGGTTTCTGCCTCGTTCAGCTTTGATTCCCCACTTGTGACCTCTGCCTCCGCTACACTGAGTTTGATGGCAGCCAAAACTTTTTGTTTGCTGAGCTCCTGTGCTGCTTCCTCCAATGAGATCTGTCCCTTTTGCAGTTTTGCCTTCGCATCTGTGAGCTTTTTCTTCGCCTCCTGAATCTGCTTCTTACCCTTAGTGATCTCTTTTTTACTCTTAACAAGCTTGGTCTCTTCTGTGTTGATCTTTGTAAGACCAGCCTGCGCCTGGGCAAGCCCAGACTCAATTTCGGCGATCTTAGCAGTGAGATCTTCCTCTTTGATTCCCTGTTCTTTAAGCTTTGCCTGGATCACTTCAATCTGCGCTTTGACAGACTCCAGCTTTATGTTCAGTTCCTGATTCCCTCCCGTGGCTGCAATCTGGGCTTCCAGCGCTTTTTTCTGGGCATTCAGACCATTCAGTCCTGTCTGTAGCTGTACCAGTCCGTCCTTCGCAGAGGTAAGGGATTTTACCGTGGTCTCCAGCTGCGTTTTCTGGGTTCTGAGCTGCACCATTCCTTCATTCAGTTTTTTCTCCGAATCCAGGACAGTCTTTTCTTTGGACTCCAATGTTTTCAGGTTGGTATTGAGAGTCTCCAGGGTCTTTTCCATCTTTTCTGAGTTTTTGGCAATCTCTGCCTCCCCCTCAGCAAGTTTCTGTGCTGTCTCTTCCTGTTTTTGATTCAGCGTCTTCTTTCCACTCTCGATCTTTTCTTTGTTATCAGAAATCTTTTTGCTGGCATCATCCAATTTTCCTTCTACAGCATCTTTGACCTTTTTATTCATCTTATCGATCTTATCCTGCTGGATGATTACTTCTACTTTTTTGCGGACCTTTCCGGAGGCATTGACTGACGCAACCCCCTCCACACTCTCCAGCTCCGGAATCACGTCATTTTCCGCCTTTTCCGTAACCTGTGTGCTGTCCATCTTATCATAATCCACCGCAGCCACCATGATCGGCATCATATCTGGATTCAGCTTCATAATAGTAGGGCTTCCAATGGTGTCATCCCACTGTGCCGATACCATATCCAGACTTTCCCTCATATCAATGGTCGCCGCATTCATATCTGTACTTTCATTGAATTCCAGTATCACCACAGAAACATTGCTGTTGGATACCGATGATACTTCTTTCATATTACTGATACTTGCCATCGCCTGTTCTACCGGCTTCGTAACGGCAGTCTCCACCTCTTCCGGGCTGGCCCCCGCATATGTGGTCATCACAATGGCGTAGGGAAGTTCCATATCCGGCATGAGATCCGTACTCATATTCCGAAAGGACAAAAAACCTAGTACCAGAATAAGCACCACTGCCACAAGTACCGTATATGGTTTCTTTACACTTAATTTAGGTAACACCTTTTATTCCTCCTTTTCGTGTGCATTTTTTGCACAAGTTGGTTTTGGCACATATTGAATTTTGCTAAAAAACCGCGGATAAATCCGATAGGACTTATTGTAACACAACTGCTTTTTTTTGCCAATAAAAAGAATGTATCTATTTTGTTAACACACCTGTTCACAGTTATTAAACAGGTGTTGACTTTCTTACAGCGTTATATTATAATCATTCACAACTAAAATTACAACCAACAGTATTTTACATTCTGTTAGATATGCAACACTTTCAGAAAATTTGTTTATTATTTGTGGAAACTACCGGGTTTGATGACACCAGCTTACGAAAGGAAATTCAGCAATGAGAATCGATGCGAGAACAAGATATACGAAAATGATGATCCGGGAGAGTTTTATCCAGCTACTGAAAGAACAGCCCGTATCCAAGATCACCGTCACAAAAATCTGTGAAATGGCAGAAATCAACCGCGCCACTTTTTACAAATATTATGAAGATGCATTTGATCTTCTACAAAAGTTAGAACAGGAACTTTTAGAAGAAATTCTTAACAGCCTGTCCCAGTTTCAGCAGCTCAGCATCCGGGAGAGCTTCATCCAGTTATTGGAACACCTGAAAAAAAGAGGCGAATGGTTTCAGATCATAGGTTCTTCCCACGGTGATCCCCAGTTCGCCTCCCGAATCCTGTCGGTCTGCTATGAAAATGCTTCCTTTTTAATTCAGAAGTTTTTTCCTCATCTCACAGAGACACAGAAAAAATGGCTGTACTATTTTCTGGCCCACGGATATGGCGGCCTGTTGGGCTGCTGGCTTGACAACGGACTGCAGGAACCCACAGAAGAAATCGCCCGCTTTGCCGAGGAACTTCTTCTCAAGGTAACTGCTCTGCCAGCCACATCCCCCGAAACCAACGCATAATCTGCCACACACCGATTCCCTTGAGACCATACTCCGGAAGAAGGGCATATTTGTCTCGAATGCTCCTGGCGTCTTCAAACCAGACCACATGCCCGGTTCCCCTCTCATCCAGATATTCAAAGTAAGGGCTTCTCGCCGTATCATCAAAACGAATGTCCGCACCGTTTTGAATGGCGATCTGCACAGCCTCCACATTTCCTATGGTTCTCGCCTCCGTCTCCCCACGCACAAAGGGAAGAGGCCAGTCATATCCATAGTTTGGCACTCCCAGATTAATCTTTGCTGGATTGATCTCTGTCACCGCATAATCTACTACCCGCCGTACCATATTCAGAGGGGCAACTGCCATCGGCGGACCGTATTTATAGCCCCACTCATACGTCATCAGCAGCACCTCATCCGCTGCATTTCCCAAAGCTCCATAATCTTTCCCCTCATATAAAAGCCCTTTCTGATCCGCTGAAGTTTTGGGTGCCAGGGCGACAGAAACTATAAAACCATTTTCGTGCATTACCTCAACAGTTTTCTCCACAAAGGCAGTAAAGGCATCTCTGTCCTCTGCCAAAATGAATTCAAAATCAATATCGATGCCACCATAGCCCTTTTGCTGCATGACAGACACCAGATTGTCTAAAAGCTGGCCAGACACTACGTCATCAGTGACCAGTTGATGGATCAAATTATTGTTAAATTTGCCGTCAATACCAAAGGGAGTGAGAGTCAGTACTGGCATCGTTTCATTTTCCTGGCATAACCCGATCATCCAGCTCTCGTCCCTGGGCGGATAGACCAACGCCCCCTCCAGTGTAAAGCCATAGGAAAAGATAAATAGCCGGTTCAAAAAAGGAATGGTCTGCTGCAAAACCCAGTTACTGATATAGGTATAGGCGTATCCCCCGGCATCGATGCGCCTTGGATCTGTTGTCTCGTCATACTCTCCCACCAGAAGCGCCTGCCCCACCGCCAGTGGATAGGGAAAAACCAGCTGGTTGTTCCAGATGATACTCTCTGCCGATACAGAAAATTCCTGGGCGATCCGGTCCACAGAATCCCCCGGCCTCACTACATAGATTTCCATAACAACCCTTTCTTTATTTCTTGCCCCCAGAGCAAAACCAGTACAATGATTCCAGAGTTACCGGGATCATAATGCCGGGCGGCAGATGTCATGAATAATATATGCAGCAAAATTCAGATTGCGACTGGAAAACGTATCTTAACACTGTTGTTGTATATAATGAATAAACTCAGACTCCGGCATCGGCTTGGAAAAATAATATCCCTGAAGATAATCGCAGCCCATCTCCGTCAATTTATCCTGATGCTGTTCATTTTCAACGCCCTCTACCACCACCTGCAGGTTCAGCCGCTTGGCAAGTTCAATGCTGCTCTCCAGTGTAATCATAGCCTTTTCATTCTCAAAAGCCCCCCATAGAAGACTTTTGTCAATCTTGACAATACGAAAAGGGAATTTGTATAAGAAACCGATATTTGAGTATCCGGTTCCGTAGTCATCCAGAGAAAAGCCTATTCCCTTCTGGTTCAGAGCAGATACATTATCCTGAAAAGCCCCCATCTGGGTTACCTCGGCAGTCTCCGTGATCTCCAGATTGATCTGGTCTGCTTCCACTCCGTACTCCGCCATAATATCCCAGAGCTGCTTGTGAAGCCGCTCCTGCATACACTGCACCACGGACAGATTCACCTCGATAAAACGGACACCATACTGTTCCAGCCCCTGGGCCCGGATAAACTGGCACACGGATCGAAAGGCAAACTCCCCAATCTTCATAATAAGCCCATTCTGTTCTGCGATAGGAATAAATTCCTCCGGGGATATGAAACCGTGTTCTGTATTTTTGAGTCGGATCAACGCTTCCGCCGATACAACACGTTTTTCCTCCACCGAATAGATCGGCTGGTAAAACATCTCAAATCCATCCTGGTCTACCGCTTCCTGAATTAACTTCTGCACCAGAAGACTTCGTGCCACCGCCCCGATCTTCATATCTTTAACTGTCAGTATCGGATGATCGATGAGGCGGGAGTAATCATTGATATAATCCAGACACTCTTTCAGCTTTCCCGGCTGATTGAGCTCTTCATCTTTTCCCCAGGAAAACATGCCGATATGATAAGCACACCGAATCTGGTTATCTCCGATCTGCCATACCCCGCTGAACCTCTCATTCAGCCGCTGCAGAGTTCTGTCTGCCGTCCCCTGTCCAAAATCTTTTTTAAAAGCAAGCAAAAACTGGCTGTTGGTATAATGAAATACATCCCCTTTGGGAAATGCTTCCTGCAGATACAGGATAATGGTCTGTGCCAGCCGTTCTTGAAAATCCTTCCCCAAGGTAACCCGGTACAGCTGGAAATCATGAACCTTGATCACAAAAAGATACCTTCTGCCGATCCAGTTTAAGCTGCTGTCAATAATATCCATAAAGGCATGACGATTCAGCACCTTAAAATCTTCGTCATAAAAATCAGATAATTTCGCTGTAGAAAAAAACAGAATCATAAGTGCCACCGTGACCCCAAAGCATTCTACCAGAAGCTTCGGATAAAAATACTGAACCCCGGCACTTACGATACAAAGCATAATATAAAAATATGTAACCACCCTCTGAAGCCAGGATAATCTTTTCCGGTATTTGCTGATCATAACAAGTGATAACAGAACATAAAACAGCACAACAGCATAAACTACCAGGATTAGATTTCCCCGGTAATAACTTAAGTTCTCATCCAGACGAAAGATCCATCCCGTCCAGAAATTCGATGCCACCAATACAAAAATACCTATCATTGGAAGACAGGTAATAACCTGGAGCCACCGCTTCCCTGCACCGTACTGGTCCACCATAAAACAGCAATAGAAAAAAAAGGCAAATGCCGTTACATTATGCAGCAGAAAATAGAACAAATAGGAGCCATACAAAATCTGATAGATAAAAGGCAGGGTAAGCTTCGGTCCGATCACATTGATGATATCCATACCAATAACCAGAAAATGGCTTATCAGCATAACCTTAAGCATCCGGTTCTGCATATTGTCCAGGTGCTTTATCATATAAAAGGATATGATCAGCACAGACATGACAATCAGAGAAGCATAATCAAAATATATGATATAGTTCATATTGGCGTAATCCAATTTCATCTCTCCTTCATAAGGTAATAAAAATTCGTTCTATTGCAGTCCATATTCATCTTCCAGCATATCAACAATCCGTTCTGCTGACCTTCCATCCACATAAGAATGGAACATTTCCTTTGCGCCCATTCGTTCTGTCCTGCCAGAATCAGTACCCTCCGCCGTATCCCGGATGAACCGGATAAGATCCTCTGCATTTTCAATATAAAATCCCTTGATATACGCCTTATAATTTGGAAATGCCGGGGTAAAGTGCCGGAAGTACTCTTCTCTGTCCCCTATGGTAAGCGCCACCGGCTGATCCGTCAGCAGATAGTCAAAATACACCGAAGAATAATCGGTGATCAATCCCCCTGAATTTGCCAGAAGCTCATACAGTGTCATCTGGAATTCTCCCAGATACGCATCATCTGCGATGCGGATATGTGTCAACCCGCTGTCCCGGAACAAAGACAGTTCCTGCACCGGATGAGGCCGAAACAAAACAAGGACATTTTTCTCACCGAGTACCCGGTGAAAGGCTTCCAACTCCTCCTTGTCGTGGATACAGGGCATACCGTAGGGGTATTCATTTGCCATGGCTCCCTCCAGATGCCGTCGGTGCTGACGGTAGGTCGGCATCCAGACGATCACCCTGCGGTAAGCCGCCACCGCTTCCTTCCATACTGGACAGGAAGGCGGATTTACCAGCACATCATTTCTCGGATAACCCAGACAGCATAACTTCTGTTCCGGGACAAGAATCTGCTTTGTATAGATTTCTTTCCAAAACGCTGACAGCACCAGGTATTGATCACAGTCTCCAAATTTTCTGCTATAATTCAGATCTATCTTCACCGGCATGCCATGCCCCAGATGAATACGAATCTGCCCCTTTCTCCGCTTGTAAACAAAGGAATTGCAGTCGATGATATACTTTGATGTATTCAGGACATAAGTTCTGTGGATCGTCTCTGCCAAACCTCTGGGCTCATTTTCAAAGACCGTTACCCCTTCGGGAAGTTCTGGTATTTCACCACCCCGAAAGGTCTTCATCCAGTACAGACGATACCGTCGCTGAATTCCCCGCCTCAAAAATTCCTGGTATAAGGCAAAAGAATTATCTGAAAAGTCCGGATGACTCTCAAAAATAACAGCTCTTGTCAATGGAAGGATCCGAAAGATTACTATAAATATCTTTTTAATTATTTTTCCCAATTTTTTCATAATTATTGCGGAAGTTTTTTGCTGGATTCATAAAATTCTGTAAATTTGTGATCCAGGCTCTTTTTCTCCCGTCTTCGTTCCTCTTCTTTTATGTGATAGGTAGGTACGAGATCCGAAATAATTTCTTTGATATTAGGGACCTCACTGTAAACCTCTTCATACAATCGCTCCAGCTGGTCAAAAAATGCAGCTTCATCAAACTGAATTGGCTTCCCAATATGAATCAGGGCATTTTCTGTCTCCGTCAGCCCCTCCTCATCCATAAGAATCTCTTCGTAAAGTTTCTCCCCTGGACGAAGTCCGGTGTAAACGATCTTTATATCCTCGTCAGGAACATATCCAGAGAGCTTGATCAGATTTCTAGCCAGGTCGTCGATCTTCACCGGCTCCCCCATATCAAGAACAAAGATCTCACCGCCCTTAGCAAAGGCTCCTGCCTGCAGCACAAGAGAAACCGCCTCCGGTATCGTCATAAAATACCGGATGATGTTCTTATCCGTCACTGTCACCGGTCCTCCTGCCTCGATCTGCTTTTTAAACAACGGAATCACACTTCCATTGCTGCCCAGAACATTTCCAAAACGGACTGCCACAAAATCTGTAGAAGACTGCCGGTTCAAGCCCTGTACGATCATTTCACAGATCCGTTTGGAAGCCCCCATGATGTTCGTAGGATTCACTGCTTTGTCAGTAGAAATTAACACAAACTTTTTGGCGCCATACTTATCCGCCGCCAGGGCAGTCTTATAGGTACCAAAAACATTATTTTTGATCGCCTCGTTGGGGCTGTCCTCCATTAGCGGCACATGCTTGTGGGCTGCAGCATGATAAACGATATCCGGCCGGTATTGTTCAAAAATCTTATCCACCCGGCTGGTGTTGCGCACAGATCCGATCAGCACCTCCAGATGCATATGGGGATATTTCGCCCGCAGCTCCTGCTGAATGTCGTAAGCATTATTTTCATATACATCAAAGATGATCAACATCTTCGGCTGATTTGCCGCCAGCTGCCGGCACAGCTCGCTGCCTATGGAGCCACCCCCGCCGGTGACCAGCACCACTTTATTTTTCACATAACCGGTGATGGATTCCAGGTTGGTCTCCACTGGTTCCCGCCCCAGAAGGTCCTCGATCTGTACCGGACGGAGCTTTTCTACCGCCGCCTCGCCATTTACAAACTGATATACTCCTGGAAGAATCTTTAACTCCGCCCCCGTCTGCTGGCACAGCTCCAGGATCTCTTTCACATCCTTTTTCGGGGCGCTGGGCATGGCGAGCACGATCTCGTTGATGGCAAAATACTTTGCTGCATCCAGGATCCGTTCTCTGCCTCCGATCACCTTCACACCGTTAATAAAGGTGTTGTGCTTGGATTTATTGTCGTCGATGATACAGCAAATGTTACTGTCCAGTTTCTTACTCATCTTCAGCTCATTGATCACGATATTGCCGGATTCTCCCGCTCCGATCACCATCGTATTGCGCATTCCTACACCATGAACATTTTCGTTGTACAACAGCCGGATGATCCGGTAGGAAAACCGGACGCCCAGCGTCATAATAAACAGAAGCAGCAGGTAGATCACAAAATAAGATCTCGGCAGTCTCCGGTAAGTTCCAAATACCGTCAGAAAATGGACCACCGCAGACAACGCGCATGCTACAGCAATATTCAACACCTCTCCAAGGCTGGCATAGCGCCAGAGGCTGTTATACAGACGGAACAGGGCGAAGATCAGCAGGGTGATCAGTGTATTAATGATAATAAGCTCCTGCAGTGTCGTCACATATCCCTGGGGATAATCCGAAGTGATACCGCTTTTTATGAACCGGTCCCATCGCAGCTCATAGCGGATAAACAGCGCCGCAAACGAACACAGATTGATACATGCTGCGTCCCAGACTACCAGCAGAATCCGATAGATCATGGACAGCCTGCCACTTTCCACATATTTTTTAAACCAGCGCATTTCTCTTCCTCCATTTCCGTCAATCCTTATTAGCCTCATGGCGCTGCTGCACCACTGGATGTTTTCCCTTTCTCATTCTCATTATTTTCCTTTTATACGATTATTATATAAAAAAAAGTTGAAAAAATCAACATTTGAGAGTATACTCTCAAGAGTGTACTCTCAGGATGAAATGGAGGATCATCATGAAAAACAAATTACAACGTATTATCTGCTGTTATATTGTCTTTTATGCTCTATACAGCGTCTCAACCCGGTTTGTGCCAACGTCAGTGCTGTGGGAAGGGCCGGCAGCAGATATTTTATATAAAACTATCATTATCGGAGGCGGGATTCTCTCGCTCTTCTGCCTGTATATTCTGCGGAACAGCCGTAGACCGGATGCCCAGACCATTCTTCTAGGCCTATTTATCCTGGTTCTCGGTATCTCTTCCCTGTTAAATTATAAATACGAACTGGCAGGCAATATACTTGGGCTTGCTACCTTTGCTTCCCAGCTGATCCTTTTTTATTTTCTGCCAAAGATCATGACAGAGGACAGGCTTGTGCGCTGTCTCCGGTTTATGGCATTTTTTACCTCTTTTTTCTGGAACATGGGATGCGTCGCCTCTCTCTGGCAATATATAAAAAATATCCACTATACGATCTTAAATCCAGAAGGACACAGGATCCGGCAGGGCATTGTCGACGGCAGGCTGTTTGGTCTATTTTCAGATCCGAATTTTGCCTCCTTCACCTCCCTGATCCTGATTCTCCTTCTACTATTTGCGATCCGGAAGACCAGCTTCTTACCATTTAAGATCTACAGCTGGGCAAGTATCGTGATCAATACCTGTTATATTATTATGTCTAACTCCAGGACGATCTTTATCGCAGCCGCAGGTACGATCTTATTTGCCGTGGTTCTCATCACCTACAAACAGCACCGCTGCAGGGAGGATATCGACCTGGGCAGATTTTTTATCCAGAGCACAAAGAGAGGGCTGATCGCCCTGGCTGCCATGATCGTGGTCTACTCTCTAATCTTTTTCCCGCTGCGCCAGGTCGGGCAGATGATGGAACCGGAGCGGGCTGTGAATGACATGGTCCGCGAGGATGTGGTTGCCGATAACATCACGAATAACCGTTCTACCATATGGAAAAATTATATGTCTCTGTATAAAGAAAAGCCTTTGTTTGGCTTTTCTGTCAGGAGTGCCCTTCCCTATGTAACAGACAAGTACCCAGACAGCTATCTGGCAAAGACCCAGTATGTCACCCACAATGGCTATCTCTCCCTTCTGATGGAGACCGGAGCCGTCGGTTTTTGCGTGATGGGCGCGTTTTTCCTGCTTACCGCCCTGCAGTGCCTCAACCAACTCCGGGAAAAACAAACAGCCAGTGAGAGCTACTTATTTTTTGCCTCATTGACTGTGTCCATACTGATCTTCCTAATGTGCTTTCACGATGTATTCTTTACAGTAAATATTGAGACCATGCTGTTATATACCGCCGTCGGCTATCTCCACTGCAGCAACAAGGGAAGCTTGGCAACGCAGTCAGCCTGACACCATATCCTCGATCAGTGCCATCCACTGGCTGAGGATTTTTTCTTTTCCGAATTCTTTAAGATTCCTGCCAGAACACTCGGACATCCGGATCCGCTTCTCCTGGCTGCACAGCAGCTCATAGATCTGACATGCCATCTCTTCTGTGTCATAGGGCGGTATCAATATGCCGTCTGTTCCATTCTCTATGATCTCCCCTGGTCCCGATACAATATCAAAGCTTACCAGTGGCAGATAATTGGCTTTCGCCTCTAAAAGGACCAGAGGAAGTCCCTCCCGGTAAGAGGTGAGCACATACATGCTGTGTCCCCGGTAACAACGCTCCATTTCGTTGGTGAGCCCCATGAGTTTCACATATTCTTCTAATCCCTCTTCCCGAATCCGCTGACGGATCTCTTCCCACAGTTCCCCGTCTCCATATACCTCCCACACAAAATCTTTTGTCTTCTTTTGCAATGCCGCCGCTGTATCCACCAGAAGATCCATTCCCTTCTCCCTGGAAAAACGTCCCGCAGTCAGTATCTTCCGGCTGTCCGCATCATAGTCCCCAGTCTCTCTTAGGATCACATCATCAATCCAATTGTAGATCGTGATGACCCGCCCCGGCTGATAATGAAACTTCTCATAATAGGCATTCTCACTCTGTCTGGTAAGAACGACAGTCCGGTCTGAATACCTGGATCCCATGCGGCGCATAAAACGCACCACTATGTCATCCCACTGGTTCATAAGTGCCCCATGATCACAGAATACTTTTGGTATACCCAGCTTTCTTCCCGGAATCCCGGCACAGAATCCCGCATAGACCCCCACATAGAACAACAGCCCGATGCCCTGCTCTTCGCAATATCTGCGGAAACACTTTCCAGATTTCGACATCACTTCCCGGATCCTCGCTTTATAGGGAAATATATTATAATAATGGATTCCCTCTCTCAGCTCATAGGCGCAATCTCCCTTTTCATGGATCAGGCTTATGACATAAATTTCATACTTCTCCCACCTGGGATCCACATCAGCCAGTGCATTGGCGATATTGCAGAGCACCTGCTGCCCCCCGCCGCGTATACTCATATCAAAATTCACAAATCCTATTTTTATTTTCATGATCTGTCTCCCATCCATTTATAATACAGGTACAAAACTCTTGTCCTCTGGCGCCTCATTAGATATAACAGTATTCTGTCCTTTAACCCGAAACACTGCCTCCTGTCATAAATCCTGAGCACACTTTTCATTTTTGCCCATTTTTTCATGTACTCCTGACAGGTTCTGGCATCAAATCCCGATCTCCCCACCAGGGCATATAATTTATTTTTCACCGCGGTCAGATAAAAATGAGATAAAAATTCGGGATCCGGCTTTCCTCCACAATGATCCCAGAAAGCTTCCACATTTTGGAACAACCGCTCTTCGATCTCCATGGAATCCTCCCGGAACTTGAAGGAGAGAGACTGATCATTCACATTATGATAAAAATACAGCGCCTCCGGCAACAGGCTGATCTTATCCGCCTGTTCCAGCACCTTCAGGTTAAACAGAAGATCCTCACCTTTATTAAGATCCAGAGGAAATGCCGCCTCCGCCTGCTCCAGCACCCTTCTCCGGTACAGCTTATTCCAGGGAACATGAATCAAAAACCGGGTAAAAAGAGAGGAAAACTGCTCCCGGATGCCCTCCCGGCCCTTCAGCAAAAGGTCCAGAGGCAGAACCTTCTTTTGCTCTCTTTCGTTATAATAGCCGCAGATCACAAGATCACTGGCATCCTGCTCCATTCGTTCCACCAGATGACGGCAGGCATCCGGATACAACATATCGTCACTGTCTGCAAACTGGATGTATTCCCCCTGTGCCCTGGCAAGACCATAATTTCGTGCCGCCGATACACCCTCATTTTCCTTTGTGAACACATGGAAATAAGCATAGTTTCTCTCATACTCCTGACACAGCTCCAGACTTCCATCACTGGAACAGTCATCCACCACGATAACCTCCAGTCTCTGAAAATTCTGATTTACGATACTCTCAAAACATTCTGCCAGCCGGTCCCTGGAATTGTAAACCGGAATAATAATAGATAGCAGCCCTTTGTTCATCTTCCCCTCGTTCCTCTCATGGTTTTTCTGATATACGTTTCACCGGATAACTTTTTCCCCGGTACTCTTTGTAGCCCTTATGAACATCCACACACACGCCGTCATGGGAGGGAACCTGCTTCTCCTCCGGCGGCAGCTCCATATAATTTCCAAATGCCATTTTAAGATATGTGTCATAGCCGGTGGGAATGGGCAGTTTGTATCCCTCAAAGTCTTTGTACACGGCAGATTCAAAGATTTCCTTTGGATATTCATTCACCATATAATTGTAACGCACACAGAGTTCCGTCACATAGTCGCAGTCGCGGATGGGATACTGGGACATATGACGTTCACACATACACGCCATCCGCCAGCGGTTCTTCCATCCTGGAGCCAGCGCTAACATGCACTTTCCGACGGCATACAAGAGCTTTCCCTTGCTGGTAGGCGCCTCCTGGTTGATATAAATCTGATAAGCAAGTCCCCACAGAAGCTGGCACCTGCGTCTCCAGCGGGAGGAAGGGCAGCCATCCAGAGGCAGGATCTCCAGCCGGACGCCATGAGCCATGTCCAGATCCATCTGCCTTTCCTTTACAAAGGTGGTCTCCTCATCGGTGATCGCGGTGAGCTGAGACCGTAAGAATTCCGTTTCACTGGTCCGGTTCAGCCGGTACTTGCTCTCATCCATCTCCTGCTTCCACAGCTGGCACATTTTCTCATAATCCTCCCTGGGCATAAATACATCGATGTCATCGTCCCAGGGAATAAACCCTCCATGGCGCAGCGCGCCAATACAACCGCCGCCGCATAGATAAAACAGCAGATGATGTCTCTCACAAAATTCCTGAAACACCAGCGTGATCTCCAGACATTTTTTCTGAATTTCCTTTAATTCCGCCAGCTCTTTTTCACTCAGCATAGTTTGTCCTCACATTTCTTTTCTGTCTCCCGCCGGAACACAGGGCTTGTCCAGATCCAACAGGACGCAGTCATGATGTGCCTTCTGTTTTTCCTTTGGTGGCAGCTGCATATAATCGCCAAAAGCTTCTCTGAGATATCCGTCATAACCGATGGGAACAGGCATCTTCCGTCCCTCAAAATCCACATAAACGGCCCTCTCAAACCACTCCTTCCGATATTTCTTTTTCATGTAATATGGTCCCGAACAGAGTTCGGTAATATAGAGGCATTCCCGGATCGGATAGCGGGTCATCCTTTTCTTTGCCAGCTTCCAGATCCGATAACGGATTTTCCTTCCCCGGAAGATCCCAAGAAGCAGGCGGCTTCCGGCCGCCATCAGCCCCCCATGCTTTTCCGGCACAGTCTGTGCACGAAACAGCGAATAGATCAGTGCCCACATACACTGAAACTTTCTCTGCCACCGTCCCTCTGGATACCCGTCCAGGGGGATCACATCCAATGCCACTCCGTGAGGGATAGCAAGATCCTTCTGATAGGGCTTCACCTGAGTGGTCATACTGTCTCTGAGGGTGGCAAAATTGTTCCGGTCCACATAATCCTCTGTGGTATCCGACAGAAGATAGCGCTTTCCCTTTTCATAGGACCGCCACTGGCTCACAAATACCTCATAGTCCTCTCTTGGCATAAAAAAATCCAGATCATCATCCCAGGGGATAAACCCTTTATGCCGCAGCGCCCCGATACATCCTCCTCCACAGAAATAGCAGACCAGCCCCCGTTCCTGACAGAACGCTACAAACACCTCTGCCATCTCCAGGCTCACCCGGTGCAGTCCCTCTAATTCCTTTTCCGTATATTCTCTCTGTTCCATCATTTCCTCATTCCTTTTCCGGTTGGTCTCCACAAGCCAGGCTACTGGCTGTGCCTGTATGTTTTCTCCGCCAGAATGGCATCTTTGCCAGCCCCGCCAGCGTCCCCGTCCCGTAACTCACATGCAATAAAAAGAACAGCACCGGCAGCAAAAGATGCCCTGGATATTTTTTCTGTCCTTTGACAGCCAGAAGCGCCATCCCTACAGCCAGCAGCCAGTACAATGACCACATCAGCACCGCCAGCTGAGGGTATGACAACCATGCCAGAAGGGAAGTAAAGAGAATCCCACACACGAAGACGAAGGGCACAAAGTGATACAAAGACAGACAGCCGGGACAGACTCCCACCGTCAGCCCGATCCAATAGCCATTGGCACATTTCTGACGGCACATCTTCCTCAGATCCGGCCGGATCTTCTGGTAGGAAATAATCCCTGGTACCATACAGAGCCGAAATCCGTTCTGGCGCAGGCGGTAATGAAATTCATTGTCCTCCGTCCGCCCCAGATCCTCCCGGAATACCCCTGCCTTTTCAAACACTTCCCGGCGGTAAGCCCCGTGAAAAAATGACTTCACATAAGCTTTTTTCCCCACCCGGCGGAATCCCGCGGCGCTGCTGCCAAACATAGAACTCTCGGCGGTGAGAAGAACCTGCTGCCAGGGAGATTCATCTTCTACGATATTGGGCCGGACGCCTCCCGTCACCATCTCTCCTTCTTCCAATGCCGCTGCATTTTCCGCCACAAATTCCGGCGGAATGCTGCTGTGGGCATCCACCCGGATCAGTACCTCCGTGGTAAACGCCCGGATGGCATGGTTCCAGCCACAGCTCTGGCGCCGTTTGGGATTATCCACCACCTGGATATTGAAAAACTCTTCTTTATACTCTTCCGCAAATTTCTGCATCAAATCTCTGGTACTATCCTCAGACCGGCTGTCCACCAGCACCACTTCCATCTGATCGTGGGGAAATGTCTGTTTTATCAGATCCTCCAGAATCTTCGGAAGATTTTTTTCTTCATTATAGGCGACGATGCCAACTGAAACCTTCAAAGCTATCCCTCTTTTCATCCCAATTATAAAGTACCCTTTTCATACATGCAAGTCCTTCCCCGGAAAAACTTCTTGCCCTTCCGTTCCGAAAGGTTTATACTTTAGATATATTGATGTTGGGGCAAAAAACATACTGACCCTCATATCATTATATTAACATAAAAATTAGTACTTGCGGAATTTTTTTCCACCCTTCGGCGGCGCGCCGGAATTAATAGGAGAAGATTATGGGGACATTTTATCACGAAATAGCCATTGTTATTCCCGCCCTGAATCCGGATGACCGGATGATCACTCTGGTAAGAGAACTGACAGAGGCCGGTTTTGAGAATATCATTCTGGTGGACGATGGCAGTGAGATCAATAATCGAAAATACTTTAAGACCTGTAAAGAAGAATATAACTGTCGTATCATACGGCACGTCATCAATTTTGGAAAGGGAATCGCACTGAAATCTGCTTTTAATCACATACTGGACAACCGTCCTGATATAAACGGCACTGTGACTGTGGACTGTGACGGACAACACGTGATCGAAGATATCCTCACCTGCGCCAGACTGGTGCACGAACATCCGGATCACCTGATCCTTGGCTGCCGCCAGTTTGACGATAAGGAAATTCCCCTGCGCAGCCGTTTTGGCAACAAATTTACAAGGCATTTTATCAAACTTTTGTGCGGGATCAACGTATCCGATACCCAGACTGGGCTGCGAGGCATGTCCCGGACGCTGATACATGAATATTTTGCCAAGACGAAAGGGGAGCGCTATGAATATGAAATGAACATGCTCCTTTGTGCCAGGGAGTGCCAGATCCCCATTCTGGAATTTCCTATCCGCACCATTTACCTGGAAAATAATGAGAGCTCCCATTTTAACCCCTTTATCGATTCCATCCGGATCTATAAGGTATTTTTCAAATTTATGCTCAGCTCTCTTTCCAGCTTTGTCATTGATATCGCTCTGTATTACGTGCTGGGACTGATCTTCCGCCCGCTGATCGGCGACAAGGTCCAGATTTCCTTTTTCGGTCTGGAAATCTCGCTGTTTATTCTGCTGCGGAGCGTCCTGTCAAGGCTGGGATCTTCCCTGTATAACTTTACTATCAACAAACGCCAGGTATTCCACAATGAGTCAAAGGATATTAAAATTATATTAAAATATTACACCCTGTGCATCTGCCAGCTGATCATATCTGCACTGCTGGTGGACAAGGCTTTGACGTTTATTTTCTCATCCACCATCCGCAAATGCATTATAGATACGATCTTATTTACTGTCAGTTTCCAGATCCAGAGGGAATGGGTATTTAAAAAACGAAAGTAAAATTTCCCACTGCATATACTTTACTTATCATCCAATATGTCCTGGATGGCATATTTGGGTCTTCCCTTTGCCTCCATATACACCTTCCCGATGTATTCTCCCACGATACCGATGGCGAGAAGCTGCAGCCCTCCCAGTGCCCAGATGGAAACGATCAGACTGCTCCACCCCGGCACTGTATCACCTAATACAAACTGCATAATAGAATAAAACAGCATGAGAACACTGATAAAAAATACAACGAATCCAAGCCATACGATAAAACGAATGGGCTTGACACTAAAGGAAGAAATTCCGTCAAAGGCAAACGCCAGCATTTTTTTCAGGGGATACTTACTCTCTCCGGCAAACCGCTCGTGTCTTTCATAATACACCGTATCTGATGGATAACCGATCAACGGAATCATCCCTCTCAAAAACAGATGGACTTCTTTATAATCCTCCAGCTGCTCCAGCACACGCCGGCTCATCAGCCGGTAATCTGCGTGATTGAATACGATATCCACTCCCATCCATTTCATCATTTTATAAAAGCCCTCAGCTGTGGTCTTTTTAAAAAATGTATCCTTTTTCCGGCTGCTCCTCACCCCGTAGACCACATCATTTCCAGCATAATATTTATCTATCATCTCATCGATGGCGTTCACATCATCCTGCAGGTCGGCATCGAGAGAGATCGCCACATCTGCATGCTCTTTGGCATACATCAGTCCCGCCAGTACCGCATTCTGGTGCCCCCGGTTCCGGGATAGATTAAGCCCGCTCACCAACCGGTGATCCCCATACAGACGTTTGATAATGAGCCATGTCTGGTCCCTCGATCCATCATTTACAAAGACAATCCGGCTGGTTTCGCTGATCTTCCCCGCAGTGATCAGGTCTTCCATTTTCCGGGTCAGCTGCTTTGCCGTCTCATCCAGTACCTCCTCCTCATTGTAGCAGGGCACCACAAGATAAAGCGTACTTTTTTCCTTCATATTTTTTCCCCCATATCGTATATTTGTTTTCATTTTATACATTGTTGCCCTGCTTGTCAAACTTAAAATACTGGCAGAATGTTTTAACTGGTTCGGTGAGGCCATCGAGTGTGTAAAAACCGGCTGCTCATTTTGGTGGTGCGCCAAATGTATGAAAATACCCTCATGCAGGCATAATGTATTCTCATACACCTGACTTTGCTTTTACATAAGATATTTCCTTATGGAATTGACATAAAATACAAATATGGTAAAATAGATTGAGATGCACGTTTATGAAGAAAGATTTTGAGAAAGAATAAGAATATGGATAAACGATTGAAATATAGATTACGACAAGATCTGTCTTTTATAAAAAACCGGATCAAATACAAATTGTGCCGGATTTTTTATGTCACTCAGGATAAAATGGTCTTTTTTGAATCCTATCATGGAAAACGCTGCGGAGACAGCGTAAAAGCTATATATGAAGAAATGGCAGAGGATGAAGCTTTCCGGGACTACACTTTTGTGTGGGCATTTACGGATCCCAAAAAGCACAGGGAACTGGCAGAAAATCCCCATACGATCCTGGTAAAAAAGGGCAGCCGGGATTATTTCCGCTATGCGGCTGCCTCCCGGTTCTGGGTAAATAATGTAAGCGTTCCCGACTTTCTGATTCCCGGAAGACATCAGGTGTATATCGAAACCTGGCACGGCACACCACTGAAACGGCTGGGCTGTGATATCGAGACGGACAGCGATCCAAGACAGTCCAGAGAGCGTATGCACAAACGTTACCGGAAAAAGGGAAAAAAAGTGACCCATTTCCTCTCCCCCTCCCCCTATTATAGTGAAAAGATTGCCTCAGCCTTTGGTCTGGAGCATCCGGAGGAAAACCGGTTCGTTGAATGCGGCTACCCCAGAAACGATGCTCTTTTCCACTACAGCGAGAAAGACATTGCACAGATCCGTGAAGGGCTGGGAATCCGGGCGGAACAAAAGGTGATCATCTATACTCCCACCTGGAGAGATACAGACTTTCAGGCACAGTCCGGCTTCCATTACAATGCTTCTGTAGATCTGGAAAAAGTGGTGAAGGGTCTGCCAGAGGATTATGTGCTTCTTTTCCGCGCCCATCATCAGATCGGGCTCTCCGGCATTATTGAAAACACATCCCAGATCATCGATGTTACTGACATAGACGATATCAATGATCTGTATATCATCAGTGACCTGATGATCACGGACTACTCTTCTACCATGTTTGATTTCAGCGTACTGAAACGCCCCATGGTATTTCATATGTATGACAGAGAAGAGTATGCCAATAATATCCGGGGCTTCTACTTTGATCTTTCGGAGCTGCCAGGTCCCATCACCGAAGATGAGACATCGCTTGCCCAGGCGGTCATACAACAACTGGAACACTTTGATTACAGCAAGGATGCCAAATATCAGGCCTTTCATCATAAATTTAATCAATGGGAGGATGGACAGGCTGCCAGGCGGGTCATCGACAACTGTATTGCCATTCCGGCCCACAAGCCCGGACTGTGGGAATGCCTGATTCAGACCTTCAAAAAGAATATGAACCGTATCCGCATTGTATACATGATCGTCCGCTACAACATTACCGGATGGTTTAATATGCACGGTTTTTTCCTGAACAACAATGGAAGACGCCTCATGGACATGAAAGACTGCCACAAAGGAGAACGGTGTTTTCTGATCGGCAACGGTCCCAGCCTGTCGCCGGAGGATCTCCACCTGTTAAAAGACGAGTACACCTTCGGGACAAATATGGTATATAAAATATTTGACAAAACCGACTGGCGCCCCAGTTTCCACTGCGTATCCGACAGCATCTATGCGACAAAACTGCGGGACGAGCTGTATAACAATGTAAAGTCACCCTTATTTACCATTGAGAAAACCTATCACAAAATGACCAAGCGGACGCTGGACACTACTTATGTCCACACCATCGCCAGCGAGCGGTATAAGGTGAGAGGAAATATCTTTGCCTACTGTATGGTGAAGGCAACAGTTCTGTCTCTTGCCGCCGAGTTTGCCTTTCATATGGGATTCTCAGAAATCTATCTGCTGGGAGTGGACTGCACCAATCCCCATGCCGCCGGGGGGCATTTTACCGCCAACTATACGACAAAAGAGATTGCCCAGACTGACATTTCCCGTATCAAGACCCGTATGAACAAAGAAAATGTAACCACGGAACAGATCGGGGAACATATCATTGACCGGTCCCTGTTTGTCTACCGGCTGCTGAAAAAATACGCCGACCGGCATGGCATCAAAATCTACAATGCTACCCGGGGTGGAAATCTCGAAGTCTTTCCAAGAGTCAGGCTGGAAGATGTTCTCGCTACTGAAAAACCAGGTCCGGGTAACCATAAGAAAAAGAAATAGAAAGAAGGTATATTCATGAAAATTATCGGAGTCTTTCCAAGAGTCAGGCTGGAAGATGTTCTCGCTACTGAAAAACCAGATCCGGGTAACCATAAGAAAATGAAATAGAAAGAAGGTATATTCATGAAAATTATTGGAGTAATCCCTGCACGTTATAAATCCAGCCGTTTTCCCGGCAAGCCACTGGTAGATATCTGTGGCAGACCAATGATCTGGTGGGTATACCAGCAGGCAAAAAAAGTCCCTGAATTCGATGAAGTTTATGTAGCTACCGACGATGAGCGTATCAAAGCAGCCTGTGACGAGCATACTATGAAAGTAATTATGACCTCAGATAAGCACGAAACCGGATCCGACCGGGTGGCTGAGGTGGCATCCAAAGTAGAAGGCGACCTGTTCATCAACATTCAGGGGGATGAGCCCGTCATCAATCCCGAGATGATCCAGGAAGTCATCTCTATCTTTTTCGAGGACGATTCCGTTTATTTTGGAAGCCTGAAAAAAGAGATCACCGATCCGGAAGAGATCAAAGCAACCAGCACAGTAAAGGTCGTTACAGATCAGCGGGGAGATGCCATGTACTTCTCCCGCTCTGTCATCCCTTCCAACGTCAAAGACGGACATCTGGCAAGAGTATTCCGCCATGTGGGAATTTACGCCTACAAACGGGATTTTCTCAAAGAATTTTCGGAAATGACCCAGACCGAGCTGGAACTGGGAGAGGGAATTGAACCACTGCGCGCCATGGAACGAGGTTATAAAATGCGCCTCAAAGAGACAAAACACTCCTCTATCGGTGTAGATCTTCCTGAGCACATTGAAAAAGTGGAGCGGGTGATCCAGGGAATCGATACATTAGACTAGCCAGGCCCTGTGCAGCAGGATGTATGACGACAGGGAATATGGCCGCCTGCACTCCGGAACCTCCGGAGAGAAAGGATTAAAAGGTATGAAACGAGTACAACTATTGGACTGTACACTGCGGGATGGGGGATATCTCGTAGATGCCCAGTTTGGAAATACAGTGATCAAAGGAATGATCAAGGGTCTTGCAGAAAGCGGCATTGATGTGGTGGAATGCGGTTTTTTAAAAGACGAGCCTCACGAAAAGGGGAGTACGATATTTAACAATGCGGCGCAGCTGCGGCCATTTCTGCCGGAGGACCGCCGCCAGGCCTCCTATGTCTGTCTGGCAGACTACAGCCGTTATACAATTTCCAATCTGGAACCCTTTGACGGCACTTCCATCGACGGCGTCCGCGCCTGTTTCTTTAAGAATGAACGCTATGATGTGATTGATTTTTGCCGGGAGATCACAGAAAAGGGCTATAAGCTCTATGTACAGCCCGTAGATATCCTGGGGTACTCCGACGCCGAGCTTTTGGAACTAATCGAAAAAATTAATCCACTGGAGCCCTATGCCTTCAGTATCGTAGACACTTTTGGATCTATGTACAAGGAAGATCTCCGGCGGGTATTTTACCTGATCGACCGAAATCTGAATGCCTCTTCCCGCATCGGCTTCCACTCCCACAATAATCTTCAGATGTCCTTCTCCTTATCCCAGGAATTTGTGGATATGACCCAGGGGCTGAGAAAGGTAGTCATTGATGCCACCATGGCGGGCATGGGCCGGGGTGCCGGCAACACCAATACTGAACTGGTCATGCAGTACATGAACCGCAAGTACAATGCCGGCTATGATATCGATGTCGTTCTCGATCTCATTGACAACTACGTGGACGGAATCCGCAACACCTGCAGCTGGGGATACTCCACCCCGTATTTCCTCGCTGGATCTTACAGTGCCCATGTCAACAACATCGCTTATCTGACAGCAAAAGCCGGAATATCCAGCCGGGATATCAATTATATCCTGAACCGCATCGGCAGTGACGCCAGAAAGCGTTATGACTATGACCTTCTGGAAAAAACTTACATGGAATATAACGGGACGATCCGTGATGATGAAAAAGATGTGGCACTGCTAAAAGAAAATCTTCAGGGCAAGGATATTCTGATGCTGCTTCCGGGACACAGCATCGTCACTCACAAAGAAGAGATCCTAAAATACTGCCGGGAAAAGAAACCTGTAGTGGTCAGTGTCAATCTGCTTTCCCACGATTATCCTATCAACTATGTGTATTTCAGCAATAAAAAGCGGTATAATTACTGGAAAAACGCGAGCCGCTTCAAAGAATACAAAAAAATCGTCACCTCCAATGTGACGAACATCGAAGATAAAAATCAGCATATCATCGATTTTACAAGGCTGGTAAAATGCGGTTGGGATCAGCTGGACAATTCCGGCATCCTGCTCCTTCGTCTTCTGGACGAACTGGATCCCGCTTCCATCGCCATGGCGGGCTTCGACGGCTACAGCCACGATTCCAGCAGCAACAACTACATGCACAAGGAAATGGAAAAGACACGAAATATCAAAAATGCCGATGAGGCAAACCGCGATGTCCAGAGTATGCTGGAAGACTATCTGAACACCAGACAGTCCGCCTGCCCGATCCAGTTCCTGACACCATCCCGGTTTGAGATCAACCAATAACTCCACGGCACTAAGATAAAATGGAGGAAAAGTATGAAAAACCTAAAAGAAATCAAATTATTTGCCATGGACGTAGACGGTACTCTCACCGATGGCAAGATCTATATGGGAAACGACGGAGAGCTGTTCAAAGCGTTTAATGTCAAAGATGGTCTCGGTATCAAGCTCCTAAAAGACGTCGGCATCGTTCCTGCCATTATAACAGGAAGAAATTCTCAGATCGTCGCCAACCGCTGTCTTGAGCTGGGCCTGACCGAATTCCATCAGGGTGTGAAAAATAAAGCGGCAAAGCTCACAGAACTCATGGATCAATATGGTCTCACTGTGGAGCAGACTGCCTACATCGGGGATGATATGAACGATCTCAGCGCCATAAAGACTGCCGGGATCACCTTTGCCCCCTCAGACTGCGCTGAGAGCCTGAAACCCTACATCGACATCCTCCTGACCAAACCCGCAGGACAGGCGCCAGTACGGGAAGCCATTGATATGATCCTAAAAGAAAGATATGATTTCAGCGAGTTTCTTGATTTGTGAAGAACACAACCCGACGAAACGAAACTGAATTGAAAATAGAGGCTGCCTTCATTATGATTTATTTCTTCATAGTGAGGGCAGCCTCTTTCTTGTCTAATGAATGATCAGATAAAATCATCCAGATCCACCCGGTCAAACACCTCCAATGCCCCGCCTCTGGTGGCATTATAGATCGTCACACCGCGTTTGATGGCATGCTCTTTCAAAAGCGTATAGGCATTCAGTGAACCATCCAGAAAATATTTTTCATAATCATCACTCTGGATTCCCAGCCGACGCATCCGGTCAACAATCTTTTTCGCATCTCTTGCCTTCAACTTTTCATCCGTATATCCTTTGATAAAGTGAGTATTGCCGCTAAAGGTAGAGGTACAGTCACAGCCGATCAGATAGATCTCGGAAAATCCCATGTACACCGCCATCTCGATCATCAGTGACATGACCGTAGAGCCCGACGGAATATAATATGCCAGTGGAGAACGCTTCACCTTATATTTATCTTTGGCAATATTATAAAGAATCACCGGATTTTTAGGCTTTTCACGAAAAATATTGTAGGTGGTGATATTCGTAAACAATGGAATCTCCCCGATGGCCTCATTGATCTCCTCACTCTGGAATTTTGCACAGATGCGGTCGATCAAAAAATAATAATCCGGACGCCAGCTGGTCTCGCCAAATACCTTCGTCACCAGATTGCACCCAAAGGTAATTTCGCCTTTTTTCTGCAGTCCTTCCAGGTCAGATAGCTGCAGACTGGGACCATTTCCCACGAGGAAACATCTCTGTCCCTTATGTTTATTCTTATAAGAATACAGGAGCTTGCTGTTCTCCGTGCGGCAGAGTCCCATACAGCGAAGCATACCGGAAAAGGCGATGTATCCGTCACGAAAGGCCTTGCGGATAACATTTTTCGTATGGATCACCCATTTATAAAACCGAAAGGCAGGGCCCATTTGGGTTTTGATCGTCGCTTCGATGACCCTTCTGGCACCGTGGGCATCGTCAAGATAATTAAATTTTTCCGTAAAAGCGCGGTATTTTTCATCATAGACGAAGTTCTCAAACTGGTCTTTGACTGCTTTCACCAGTTCGGGCTGGGTCTTGACGATGGGACCCGGAAGCTCATTGATATCAAAATAGAAATCCCGGATCTCCCCCTGGTACTCATCCAGATCATACATATAAAATACCATCGGGCGCCTGAGATCGCCGTAATCAAACATGGTAGAAGAATAATCCGTGATCATCAGGTCACTGATGATATACAAATCATTGACATCATCCACCTCCGTCACATCAATCACGCCCGGTACATCTGAAGCCACATTCTTAAAGCCGATCTGATGATGGGCCCGGAATAAAAGGACATATTCCTCCCCCAGTTCCTCCATAAGAGTCTGAAAGTCCAGCTCTGTATTGTACTGGAACCCCTCTCCCTTTTTAAACTGGTTGTCCCGCCAGGTCGGTGTATACAACACCACTTTTCTTCCCTCTGGCACTCCGATCTCCTCTTTGATGCGTGCCACATCCTCTTCGGTAAATTTAAACAGAGCATCATTTCTCGGATAACCGGTCTCTAAAATAATATTTTCTTTATGTGACTTGTCCAACCGGAAGGATGAGATCATTTTCTCGGTATAAAATCGGGAGGGAGAGATCAAATAATCCATCTTTCTTCCCTTGATGTAATATTTTTTGTGCATCTCTGCCAGAGACTGTCTCGGATCCACCTCATACCGGATATCATTTCCCAGCTTTTTCAGAGGAGTTCCGTGCCAGGTCTCCACATATACCTGATGAGGTCTCGGAATGAGGTAGTTGGGAAGAGCCACATTGTTGAACCAGTACTTTGCCTTGGCATATAAAATAAAAGCAGAACGGGAGTCCTTCAGTACAACCCGTGTATGCCGTCTCACTTTTAGATCAGTATGAGCTTCCACGTCATTTACAATCCAAACAAAGCGGAAATCACGGTAACGCTCATCCTCCATCAGTTCTTCATAGATCGCCCGGAGATTGCCGCCACACCGCTTACCGCTGAATGCCTCAAACACGATGAGATGTTCATTCAGGATCGGATGTGTCAGACAGTAAAACCAGAATTTCAGCCTTTTTTTTAAAAACCGTTTTGTCTTATTAGATAGAAAACCACTCATTACTAAGCCTCCCAGATCATAATCGTTTTTCCAAATTCTTTATAAATGTCAGCTTCAAATGCCTTCTTCATATCCTCGATGGTCCGCACTCTCATCCGGACTCCGATCAGATTCTGCAGATAGGCAGGAATCTCCGGATTGGACTGATAAAGTTCAATGGTTCTGATAAAATCCGCCCTTCCACTGCGGCTGCTGCCAAACATCCGAAGCCCTTTTTCCAGCATCATCCGCGTATTGATCGCCGCCTCATTCTCGGAAACTCCAAGGATCGAGATCGTCCCCTCTGGCAGAATATTGTCGATGATCTGATTGATGGCTTTCGGAGAGCCCTCTCCTCCCACGCACTCAAAGGCATGGTCAAATTCCAGTCCCGCCGGAATGTGTGTCACGAGAAAGGTATCGTCGGCAAAGGTAAAATCCGACAGCTTGTCCCAGTTCAGCCCGAAGACATATAATTTTGTCTCCGGAAACATCGCCTTAAAAAGCAGCGAAGTGATATAACCAAGGTTTCCATCCCCCCAGATCCCTACTGCATCCCGCTTCTTATGGGCGATCTCATCAAAACGGCTCAGGGCATGGACACTCACCGTCACAATCTCAGTAAAGGCCGCCACACAGGGATCGATGCCCTTCGGAAGCCGGATCAGCCGGTCCCGTCGGATATCCACCGCATCCTGCATAAAACCATCAAAACCGCTGGCGCGGAACCGGGAATCCAGTCGGTAATTTTCTGCCACCACATCCCCGTCAGCCACGTCCTCTGCAGTCTGCTTTGGGGTATTGGGGATCATGACCACCCGCTCCCCCGCCACAAATTCGCCTTCCGGATCATACACCACTTCACCAATACCCTCATGGATCAGCGCCATAGGCAGCTTCTGCCGCAGAATATCGTTGGCCCGCTTCCCCTGATAATATCTCTGGTCTGCATTGCAGATCGACAGATGGGTAGGGCGCACGATCACAGCCCCGCTGCACAGGTCTATATCTGTAAATTCCACCTCGAATCGTCTCGGCGCCACAAGGCGGTACACTGCATTTAACATATTTTCCTCCAAACATGCCGCCACAAACGGCACAAACAATACTTGAATCAGTGGCGTAGAATCCGCTTTGCGGATTCTACCTGTGTGAATAGAGCAAGGTGCTGCAAGCGGCGCCTTGCGAGAAACTACGTGATGAGGTTTTTACGAATCCGTAGTTTCATTCACACTTTCAACAATGCTTCTGCCACCCGCAGATCATAAGGATAGGTAATCTTTATATTGAATACCTCTCCCTCCACGATGTGTACCTTCTCCCCCTTCATGACAAAGATCTTTGCCGCATCGGTGAGAAGCTCTTTCTCCGCCGGCGTCAGTGCCTGGTACAGCTCTTTGAGCTTCATGGCCTGGAAAGTCTGGGGCGTCTGGCCCTGGTACATCTTCCGCCGTTCCGGAATATCACTGATCACCACATTGTCCTCACTGCACACGATGGTATCTGTCGCCGCCACCGCGGTATCACACGCCCCGTATTTCTTGGCATAGCGGATATTTTCCTCCAGGATCCTCTGGGTAACAAAAGGACGCACCGAATCATGGGTGACGATGATCGTCTCCTGGTCCAGATTCCCCTCCTGTTCGATATAATCAATGGCATTCATGATCGTCTCGTTGCGGGTATCTCCGCCTTCTAACACCACGATCCGGTCCTTGTCGGGAATATATCTGCGGATCAGATTCTTTGTATGGCTGAGCCATTCCACCGGACAGAGCACAAGAACCTTTTCAAACTCACTCTGCATATAAAATTTTTCCAGGGTGTGAATGAGGATTGGCTTGTCCCCGATCAAAAGATACTGTTTGGGTTTTCCCACATTTCCCATACGGCTTCCCACTCCGCCGGCAAGTACTACTCCATATATCATAGTTTCCTCCAATTGGTTCAAATTTATTTCAAACTATATTTTAAAGCTTTTCCATAGAAATGTAAAGAAAAGCTTTATCCGCGTTCTCTTCTGCAGAGGCGCCGCAAACAGGATCCTCTTTTCTGCCTTCCACAGATACCCATCCTGCAGCCGGAAATTATACCTGGTATCCGGCACCATGCCAAGCTGCTCTGCAAACTCCATCCGCACCCTCGCCTGGTACATTCCCCGGTAACAGTACATAAACCTTATCCCCTGCGGTTTCTTCCCAGCAGGAAATTCCACCAGGAACCGTTTCCTCCTGTGAAGTAGCTCACCGAGAAAACATATTTCCCCGTCCTGTTCCAGGGACAGCTCATAGCGGCGGTTCCGGTTGTCCATACAATAGTACTCGATCTCACTGTATTCCAGGGGCAGAAGGACATGGCCAGATATATTAATTCTGTCTTTAACCAATTTGATTTCCGTCACCACAAAGGGGATTTCTTTCAGAGGAAACAAAGAGAGATTCTGATATTTCAGTTTTCCGCTCCGGTAAACCAGCCCTTTTTCCACATCCTCCCCATACTTGAGAGAAAGGATCTTAAGCAGCACATCCTCGTAAATACAACCAGTGCCGCATAAGATATCGTCATCGATACTGACAAGAATCTGTCTCAGAAGAGGTTTCTGGCTGCCATCCTCCCCAAAAAACAGAGGGAGCATATCCTTGATGATCATATTCTGAAAGAAGGGAAGAAGCTCCCCGTATCTTTCCCGCAGTTCACCGCATAACTCCATGTATTTCTCCGGCGCAGTTCCAAAACTTCCCTCATCCCGCTTCTCATAGGGATAACCCTTTTTCTCCATCTGCCCTGGATCCAGCTCCCACACAGCAAAACGCCCCTCTTTCGCAAACAGCCGGCAGAGTCCGGGAAAATCCAGGGGGAATAGTTTCTCTGCCAGGTTTTTACGCAGATAAATCCTCGCCGGATCTACCGTGGCGAATTCATAGTGTTCCCTTACATCTGCGATGTGGTTCCGGCATTCACAGGACTTTTCGGTAAAAACAAGGAGGTTCATCGCCGGATCCATCCTTTTCTTCACACTGGACAACCTCCGTTCACACTGCTCATCCACTGTCCCGCCTCCTTCTGGTCCACGGTATGCCTTGGTATAGAGTGCCAGGCAGACAAACTCTTCCATCCTTTTCCCTCCTCGTGCTTATGACTGGTGATCCAGTCCTCTAATATCATCATAAACCCGCCGGCAGTTCTCCGCATCAAACCAGCGGTAAAAACGATTCCCTCTCTCATCATAAACCGGGTCCAGCCGGCAGTCGTTCTCCACATAATCAATGATGGTCTGCAGGGTAGTCTCATAATCATAGCACACCGGCCCCAGCCCATCCCTCTCGTACTCAAAATAGCCTTTTGAATAAACCTGCCCCTGAAAAAAGGTATCGATATCAAACTGAGTATAGATCACCGGCTTTTTCAGATAGGCAAAATCAAATGCCACGCTGGAAAAATCTGTGATCAGCAGGGCGTTGTTCTGGAATTCTTTCTGATAATCAATGCCCTCCCGGAGCACCTTCACTGCCTCGCCGTCGGTGAAATCCCCGATCTGAACTTTGTGGTGGGTGTGCAGGAAAAATTTCCCCGTATACCCCTTATCTTTCAGTACCTGGTTCAGCTTCTTATCGTGGATCAGCTGGTCATAAAAGCGAAAAAACTCCGACTGTTTAAAGAGGGGATTATAGATCCTCTCCCCAGTATCGTTGTTCAACCGGCAGGCCAGGGAAAACCGCCAGGTGGGCATAAAGATGATAGACTTCTCCGGTGCTATATCCTGTTTTAAATTATCATATCTGGGCAGACCAGTCAGCCGCACCACCCTTTCATCATAAAAATAATCTCCTTTTAAAATGGACTCATATTCCGGTTTTGCCGAGGTCACAAACATCTGTAGGTTTTTATTGAACTTGTTCAGCCATTCCGAGAGATCATCTTTGATGATGCCATGCTGCAGAAATACAAAGTGATACTTATAAAGATCCCGGATATAAACGCTGTCTTTATCCCAGGGATTAAAAATATTATCCTCACCCTGGGAAGAAATTATATTTTTTGCTAAAAGTACATTTAACTTATATCGAAACTTTCGGAAGGGAAGCACCCTGCCGATGCGGCACATTTTTTCATAATCGTCACTGTCCTCGGATATGGTAAAATAGGATTTTATATCCCTGCCGCCGTGTTCCTGCAGAAACTTAAAAAAGTGTTCCGCATTGTCCCCCGCCACATTGATCCTCTCCATAACGATCCAACGCTCTTTCCGAAGAAAAGGCTTTACCAGATGATACAGACACCGATAGCCGGCGATCTCATATCTTTTGTTCCGCACACAGCGCAGAAGCAGCCTCAGCTCTTTTCCCAAGTGGGGCAGCGCATGCTTTTTGCGGACGCAGAGCCTTGCTCCCTTCTCGTCGTAGCTGACCATATATCCGTCCTCATGATAGTAGAGCTCCGGTACCTCCTGGCTCAGATGGGAAAACTTCCCCACCCGGATATACAGCTTCTGTGGGTATTTATCCTTATACTGACCATATACACAAAACTGCTTCACCCCTTTTTTTAATGGAAGCCGGACCTCATACCCCCGCACCCGGACCAGCTCTTCCCCAAAGACCACCGCTTTTCGGAAACCGGCGGGCTGGGACTGCACCTCATAGCATTCTCCCTGGTCATTCTCTATAGTGATGGTAAGATCCTCCGCAAAGGGACACCAGATCCGTCCTGAGAGATACAGCATGCCATCCCGGATCTGCAGAACATCCACCGTAAAGAGAGATTTCGCCTGCAGGCTGTAGATCTTAATGTTATTAAAATACAGGCTCCCCTTACGGTACTTCAATTCCTTTCGGATGTCGTATCCGTATTTCAGGGAAAGAGCATAAATCTTGTATTCGGCATACATCTTATCCAGATGGCAGATCAGATCATCGTCCATATAAGACAGCATTTCTTTCAGGCAGTCTTTATACCAGCCCTGTTCCTCTTCTGTCAGGATCCTCGTCAGATCGTCCCGCAGCCTCCACTGGAAATCATAGAGGATCAGGTACTGGATGTAGAGCAGCACACTTCCATATTTTTCGATGGACTCCCGGATGATCTCCAGATAATAATGTCTGGGAGTATCCAGATACCACTCCTTGGAAGTCCCCTTATTCTGAATCGCCGAAGAGGCATTTACCCTCTTTCGGTACAGGTGAAGCGCCTCTGCCACCACCCCATACTTGAGCTTCTCCAGGATAACCGAGGTCACAAACTTGGAATCCTCTGCAAATTTCAGGTCTTCATCAAAACGATGGTGTTCCAGCACCTCCGCCTTTACAAACGAGGCAGTAACATGCATCTGAATAAAATTGTACTTATCCAGCACGTCGATGATCCGGCTCCCATTTTCATATTTAAACCGCAGCCAGTGATACTCCTCTCTTGCCTCAAAAAATTTCTGGGGACAGGAGACCAGATCTATTTTATCCTGGCGCTTTTCAAAAAACTCATACACTGCCTGGAAACTGTTTTTCGTCCACTTGTCATCCGAATCCAGAAAATTTACATACTTTCCCTGAACGTAGGGAATGGCATGGTTTCTGGCCGCGCTCACTCCCTGGTTTTCCTGCTTTAGATAGACAATATTATCCGGATACCGTTTCTGATACTCCAGACAGATCTCTTCACTCCGGTCCGGGCTTCCGTCATTCACCAGAATGATCTGAATGTTTTCCTCAAATCCAATATCCTGCTGTATGACGGAATCCAGTGTCTCACGAAGATATCCGTACACGTTATAAACCGGTATCACCACCGAGAACTTATATTGATATTCCACCGCTTTTCTCCTTCTTTCCTGCTGCCCTCTTCGGCAAAACGCTGCAGGTAATCCAATAACCGACGCATGCCAGAAATCCTGCCAGACTGATACCAAGTCCCAGCCTGAGATAAGGCGTCTCATAATACAGCTTTACAGCATTCTCCCCCGCTTTCAATGGCAGCGCCATATACGCCGTATTGGCCCGGCAGAGCGGAGTCTCCTTTCCATTGACCACTGCTTTCCACCCCCCGCTGTAAGGAATAGATAATAACAACAGCTGGTCCGCTGGCACTGTCACTTCACCGCTTATACTATTTTTATCGGTCACCACGTGTTCCAGGGAGTGTTCTCTCCTCGCCTGGATCGTTTCTCCATAATCCTCCATCCCCTGGGCGATAACCTTTAACTTCCCCAGTTCAAAGCTACCCTTGAACTGGAAACGGATCTTACAGATGGTTTCTCCTCCCTCTCCCTCTGTAATGCCGAGATGAAACAAATATTCCTCCCTGCCAAAGTACCAGTTCCACTGGTTTGTCAGCGCTCGGATGGTCTTCTTCTGCTTTCCCATGACCGCTGTTATGTCACAATAGGTCCGGTTTTTCTGAGCCATCTGATACTCCGGAAGGCGCAGGTACAACTCTGCTTCCGGCAGGGACTCCTTCAGACGAAGGGTAAGGCTCCCCCCATTTTTCTTCACCACAGCCTTTCCTCCCCGGATCTCAACCTGTTTCGTGGACTGGATCTCATAGGGGATCTCCCTGCTGTTTAACTCTGGCGCACTGCTCCTTTTGTTCACCTTTTCGATCCGCCCTTGAAAACCAGAAGCCTCATCTGCCAGATCTGCCTCCTTCAGTATCGCCGTCTTAAGCATGAGTTCCTGCATCTTCACGCCGTCTTCCTGGGTCTCCTTCCCCAGCTGCTCTTCCGTCATATAACTGTCATAGGTAATGCCAAGGGGAAGAAAATACTGATTTTCGTATAGCCCATAGCTCTTCTTTCCCCGCTTAAACTCCCTCACCAGCTTATATCCATAGGGAAGCTGGAATTCCTTCCCCTGTTCCACCGCATAGTATCCCACAGATGCCAGGGCTGCCAGCCAGGTGCGGTCATCCAGTCCCTGGATCTTAAACATACTGTCTAACACCCCGCCATCCTGCATCTGGAGAAGATATTCGATCCGGTTCGGATTGGACATACTGAAATAACTGGATACCCCGTTCTTCCCGGTGATCATCCCGGTGTTTTCCGTCCGCTTCGCCGGAGAATCCGTCCGGTAGATTCCCTTGACCGTACCGGTCTGAGAGGCTTCTTTCGCCGCTGCATTCTCCACCTCTGCCTCCGGGGAGGCTGCGACGTACTGGTATGCCCTTCCCCGGTCGATAAAACTCTCCGCATACCCCTGTCCCTTATTACTGAACAGGAGCCACCCGCTGCCTATGATATTCAAGGCAACGGTCAGGGTTAGCAGCACATAAATATTCTTCTTTAACCATCCCGCCAGGCAAGGGGGCAGCTGTTTTCCACAAAAGCTCTTTTCTGCATGACACCAGTTCCAGAACAGCAGCACCAGCAGTGTCACCGCCAGCATGGCAAAGCCAAACCATCCGGTAAGCTGATCAATATCTGCTGAAAAGAATACCAGCACCAGATAGATCCCAGCCCCGCCGAAACATACCAGGAGTTTCTTTCTTGTCAGTTTTAAAAGCTCTGGCAGTCCATATACCATACCAAGGGCAAATACAAAGGTGGTAAGGTACATAAAACGCCCGGAAACATAAGAAAAACCATTCAGCAAATAACCGCCAAAGGGAACCAGCATCAGTATCGTCCAACACAAAATATTCGCCTTTAGCTCCAGATTCTTCTTTCGTGCACCGGCAAAGAACATAAGAACTGCCGGCAGTACAAGAGAAGCCATCCCCAGATAGTCCCAGGTAATCCTGGGGGGCCCGATGATCCGCGTCAAAATAGCATTATAACGGCTGGCATCGAAAAGAAGCAGATTCCCCGGATCAAAAGCACTCTCACTCCGGGTACTGGAGAGATACGCCGCGATGGACGGGACAAAGAGCACCCCTGCCATGGCCGTTCCCATAACATAAGCAGCTACACACCGCCAGCATTGGACAAACAGTTTTTTCTGGCAGATCATACGGATCAGTGCATAAATCCCCAAAAAAACCGTATTCATATAGAAAAAATAAAATCCGTTCAACGCGGTAAAAAACGTAACAAGGATCAACAGCGTCAGTTTTTTATTTTCCAGCGCCCGGTCCACTCCCACCACCGCCAGCGGCAGAAAGATCATGGGAATGACAAAGAAGGGGTGTTTTACCGCCACATGCAGGATATAGCCGGAAAAAGCATACACCAGCGCCCCGATCATGGTAGCGCTCCAGCTTCTTCCCTTCTTCCGGCAGCACCAGGAAAAGGAAAGTCCCGCCAGATAGATCCGCAGAACCACCAGAAAATCATACAGATATTCCGTCTTCTCCTCCGGCACCAGCGCTGCCAGTAGGGTCAATGGATCTCCCAGCCCATAAAAATTCAGGGTGGTCATAATATCTTCCCCCATTCCCAGGGAGAGGTCAAACATGGGCGGTACAAAATCCCCCCGCAGTATACCAGAAAAAATTTCCCGGTAATATCTACCCAGATAGCAGAGCGCCGCGTAATGCTGTTTGATTCCATCGTAATCCCAGATAAAGGATTTTCCATTCTTCCAGAATACAAAATAAGTACAGCCGAAAATTACCACAAAAGCAACGGAAAATAAAAGCAAAAAGCAGAGTGCCTTTTGCTTTTTATTTCTTTTCATCCCTTACATACCTCCGTAAAATATGCTTCCAGAGAGGCTGTGATCCGATCTCCTGCCTCTTCGCTGTCTCCCTTCACCAGATAGTACATCTTGATCTTTGGCTCCGTTCCCGACGGTCTTACCAGCACATTTACGTCATTTTCCATATTAAATTCCAGCACGTTGGATCTTGGAAGATCTCCCACTCCTGCTCCATAATCTTTCACACCCTCAACCTTAAATCCCGCGATCTCTGAGGGCGGATTCTTTCTGAGGGAATCCATCAGCTCTGTCATTTTCTTCGCTCCGCTGGCGCCCTCAAAAGTGATGGACTGCAGTGCCTCCTTAAAGTACCCATACTTCTCATAAAGAGCGTTCAGTACATCCACTAATGAAAGTCCTTTTGCTTTATAGTGGGCGAACATCTCGCAGATCAGCAGAGATCCGTTGACACCGTCTTTGTCTCTCACATGGCTGCCACTGAGATAGCCATAGCTCTCTTCAAACCCAAAGACATAGCGGTCCGCTTCTCCCGCTGCCTCCAGAAAACCGATCTGCTCACCGATAAACTTAAATCCCGTAAGCACCCGTCTTACCTCTACGTCATAGTCGGCGGCGATCTTATCGATCATCTTAGTGGATACAATGGTAGTCACTGCTACCGGATCTTTTGGCATCGTTCCATTAGCAGTATAGGTTTTGCAGATATAGTCAAAGAGCAGGATCCCCATCTGGTTGCCGGATATGAGCTTATAATCTTCTCCATCTTTCACGGCGATGCCCACGCGGTCACAGTCCGGATCCGTCGCCAGCAACAGATCGCTTCCTATCTCTTTTGCTTTTTTCAAACCAACCTCGAGCGCCTCTCTGATTTCTGGATTCGGATAGGGACAGGTGGTAAAATTCCCATCCGGCATCTCCTGTTCTTCCGGAATCGTGATCCTGGTATACCCGTTTTCCCTCAGACATCTTGTCACCGGAATACGTCCGGTACCGTTCAGAGGCGTATATATGATGGATACATCCTTGTCAATTTCTTTCGGGTTCAGCGCCCTCTCAGAAACCGCATTGATAAAACCTGTGATGACATCTTCCCCGATAAATTGGATCTTTCCCTGGCCGCATCCCTCTTCAAAATCCATCTGCACCACATCATCAAATACATCCACACTGTCGATCTCATGCAGGATCGCCTCTGCCACCTCCAGCGTGATCTGGCAGCCATCTGCTCCATATACCTTATAACCGTTATATTTCGCCGGATTGTGGCTTGCCGTCACCACGATGCCGCCGTCACAGTGAAGGGCGCGCACTGCATAGGACAGCGCCGGCGTCGGCATCAGTTCTTTATAGATGTGAACCTGGATCCCATTTGCCGCAAATACCCCGGCGGCTGTTCTGGCAAATACATCGGATTTGATCCGGCTGTCATAGGCGATAGCCACCGAAGGTTCTGCCGTTACCTTTTTCAGATAATTGCTGTAGCCCTGGGTCGCTTTTGCCACAGTATGCACATTCATGCGGTAGGTTCCGGCGCCGATTACACCGCGGAGCCCGCCGGTGCCAAACTCCAGCTCCCGGTAAAAGCGGTCGTTAATCTCCTCTTCCTTTCCCTCCACACTCTTTAATTCCTCTAAAAGATCTTCTTCCTTTACCTGCTCCATCCATCTTTTATATTTTGAAATAATATCCATCATCCGTCAATCCTCCTTATATATCCTCCGCTATGAAATCTGCTCTCTCCAATAATTCAGCGTATCTTCCAATGTCGTCACCAGACTGATCTTCCTTGTCCAGTCTGTGTGTTCTGTAATCTTTGTTATATCTGCTGAGATAATCGGCACATCGATGGGCCGCAGTCGTTCTGCCTCTACCTCCACCCGGATCTCCTGCCCGGATAGGGCGATGATCTGATCCAGAATCTCCTGAATCGAATACGCATTTCCCGCTCCTACATTGTAGGTCTCCCCGGCGTGTCCCTGACGTACCAGGCACTCATAGGCAGCAATCACATCTCTCACATCTGTAAAATCCCTTTTTGCCTTCAGATTTCCCACATGGATCACCGGTTCCCGAAGTCCCTTTTCCACTTCCACTACCTGTTTACAAAAATCTGATACCACAAACTGGGGAGACTGTCTCGGTCCTACATGGTTAAAGGCACGGACCATTACAAGATTGAGCTGGTATGCCCTGGCATAGATCGCCGCCAGCATATTCTGACAGCCCTTTGTGGCAGCATAAATATTTCCAGGACGCAGAACCGTATCCTCAGAGATCGGGACCTCTTCCGGATTGACATATCCATATTCCTCTCCGGAACCGATCAAAAGCACTCTTCCTGGATACTTTATTTCTTTTAACACATCCAGCAGATTCAAAGTCCCCTTAATATTTACATCCACCGTAAGCTGTGGATTGGACCAGGATAAAGCCACAGAGCTCTGGGCCGCAAGGTGGAAAATATAATCCGGAACACACTTTTCCAGCACCTGCTCCACCTCTTCTTTTACCAGAAGATCCATATCCAATACCTTGCCATTTACGTCCTCCAGTACTTCCTGTTTCATCTTTGTAATACTGACCTCATATCCACATTCCCCGGTGAGATACTCTGCCAGATACCTCCCCACAAAACCGGCACCGCCGATAATCAATACTTTTTTCATTCTTTCCTCCAGTTAGCACTTATTTTCCTGCCCTGACAGGAATGCTGCACTCCCTCGTTCTATAGAGGAATATATAAGGCAGCGGCGCGAATTCTCCGTTTTCAGGCGGGTTCCAATTCGCGCCGCTAAGCCAATTTAACAGCGCCTCATGCACCCATGTTTGACGCCAAATCAATTTATATAGACTGTACTTTGATTTCCTTCTCTACCAGTGCCAGATCGTTCTTTACCATTCCCTCCACCAGCTGGCTGAACGAAATGTTTCGTTTCCATCCCAGAACCTTCTCTGCCTTCGCAGGATCTCCCAGAAGTACTTCTACCTCTGCCGGACGGAAGAATTTCGGGTTGATGGTAACAATGGTCTTACCCGTAGCTTTATCCACTCCGATCTCGTCCACACCCTGGCCCTTCCACTCAACGTCGATACCAACATGACCAAAGGCCAGCTCAACAAACTCACGAACCGTACGGGTCTCCCCGGTAGCCACTACATAGTCGTCTGCTTTGTCCTGCTGCAGCATGAGCCACATCGCATGAACATAATCCTTGGAGTGCCCCCAGTCTCTCTTAGAATCCATATTTCCCAGCTCTAAATGATCCTGAACCCCCAGTTTGATCCTTGCTACTGCGTCCGTGATCTTACGGGTCACAAACTCCAGGCCACGTCTCTCGGATTCATGGTTGAAAAGAATACCAGAGCAGGCATACATATCATAGCTCTCACGATAATTCTTGGTGATCCAGTGTCCGTACACCTTTGCTACACCATAAGGGGAACGAGGGTAAAACGGCGTTGTCTCCTTCTGTGGCATCTCCTGAACCAGTCCAAACATCTCACTGGTGGAAGCCTGATAAAATCTCGCCTCCGGTTTTACGGTACGGATCGCCTCCAGCATATTGGTCACACCGAGAGCATCGATGTCTGCTGTGGCAAGAGGCTGCTCCCAGCTGGTAGCTACAAAAGACTGCGCTGCCAGATTATAGATCTCATCCGCCTGACTGATGCGCATGGCACGGATCAGGGAAACCACATCCGTCATGTCAGCATAGATAAAATTCAGCTTGTCCTTAATGTGCTCTACATTTCCATAGTCAACTACGCTCTTACGGCGCATAATGCCATATACTTCATATCCCTTCTCCAGCAGAAGCTCTGCCAGATAGGAACCATCCTGTCCTGTTATACCTGTAATTAATGCTTTTTTCATGATATCTCCTTTCAAATTGCATATTGCTGTAAAAAATCTTAGATGTATTCATTTCGGTTACAGATTCTAAGATTTTCAAGAACTTTTTTAATATCACCGGCATGGTTCTTGTCACAGATCAGAAGAGCATCCTCTGTGTCCACAACGATCATGCCCTCCAGTCCCACCGCTGCGATGAGCTTGTCCGATCCCTCGATAATCGAATTCTTGGTCTCCACCGTAATCACATTTCCCTGGACCGTATTTCCAAATTCGTTTGTAGAGCGGATTCGTCCCACCGCCAGCCAGGAACCCACATCATCCCAGCCGAAAGTACCTGGAAGGACATAGATATTATCTGCCTTTTCCATAATACCATAGTCGATGGACTCCGAATCAAACTGTTCAAACTCTGTTTCCAATACCGTCTCCTGATCCTCAGTTCCGATGGCAGCCTTGATCTTCAAAAGCCCCTCATAGGTCTTTGGAAGAAAGGTCTGAATATTTTTAATGATGGTAGAAATCTTCCATACAAACATACCACTGTTCCACAGATAGGATTCGTCTGCCAAGTATTCTTTTGCCGTCTTGAGATCCGGCTTCTCTACGAAGCATTCCACGCCATAGGCACGACCTTCACTCTGATCCGGGTCAAACTTGATATACCCGTATCCGGTCTCTGGATAATTAGGCGTGATACCGATGGTGGTAAGGTTGTCTCCTTTTTCCGCCACTGCACAGGCATCCTTTAATACATCCACAAACATAGAATTATACTTGATCAGATGATCCGAAGGAAGTACGATCATCAGCGCATCTTCATATTTTTTGCTGATATGCATCGCCGCCAGCCCCACACAAGGAGCCGTGTTCCTGCCGATCGGCTCGCACAGGATATTTTCTTCTGGAAGCTCCGGAAGCTGCTCCATAGCAAGTCCTTTATAATCACGGTTCGTAACGATATAGATATCTTCCATCTTCACCAGAGGCTGGATCCTCTTCACCGTGTGCTGGATCATCGTCACGCCATCATCAGTCAGGCTCAAAAACTGTTTGGGCAGATTCTTTCGGCTTTTGGGCCAGAATCTCTCTCCCCGGCCTCCTGCCATGATCATCGCTGTTATTTTCATACTCTTTTTCCTTTCTGAATGCTTTATATCCAGCCGATGACACCATCGGCCAAACTTTATCTTATAATTTAGACATTAGTATTTCATTCGTTCCATGTATATAATACTCCCCAAATCCTGCTGGAATAAACATACTGTCTCCTGCCTGGAAATCATATCGTTTTCCCGCATGCTCCAAATATCCATTTCCCGAGACAACAAGCAGAGAATGAAAGCTGCTCCTGTCACACCAGAACTTAATCTTCCCATTGTCTACCTGGATACGCAGCACACTAAAATAATCACACTCAAACAGTCTCCGGAGACTTCCTGATTTGAGACGTACTTCGTTGTTGTCGAACACCTGGGAAGGGATCACTGGCGTCCGGTCAATGACATCGATGGCCCGCTCGACTTGAAGCTCCCGGTAATTTCCATCCTTATCCTTCCGCAGATAATCATATACCCGGAAGGTCGTGTTGGAGTTTTGCTGGATCTCTGCGATCACAGCCCCTGCCCCGATGGCATGAATCGTTCCAGGATGAATGAAGAACACATCTCCAGCATGTACTTCAACTTTATTCAGCACCTCACAGACGGTACCGTCTTGAATCTTCTTTTCCAGCTCTTCCCTGCTGATCATTCGGTTCAGCCCATAATACAGGAAAGCGCGGGGTTTTGCCGAAACCACATACCACATCTCCGCCTTTCCCTCTTCTCCCCGCTCCCGCAGGGCGGTTTCATCCGAAGGATGAACCTGAATGGACAAATTCTTCTTGGCATCTATAAATTTAATCAAAATCGGAAATTTATCTTCTGGCTTAAAATCCGGAGATACGTATTCCGGAAACTCCTTTACGATATCACTCAGAAACTGCCTCTTAAATCTGCCGTTGACAATCTTGTTCTGTCCATCCGGATGGCAGCATAGTTCCCAGCTCTCCGCAGTGCAGAGACCTTCTCCAGACTTGCCGTACAGCCGTTCCAGCTCTCTGCCGCCCCAGAGATATTCCTTATACACAGGAGATAATTTCATCGGATACATAAAATAAACCTTCCTAATCATTTACCGACGATACGCGTCACCGTAAGCCGGCATAATGTCTTGATATAGCTCATAATAAACGGAATCAGGCGTCTCTTCGATTCCCCATAAATCCGCTTGTCAAATTCGATCGGTACCTCGCCGATTTTCAGTTTTTTATCTTTTTTATTCAGACGAAGTCGCAGCAACACTTCCTGAAGTACATCATAATTATGGCAGGACAGCGACACCTTTTTAAGCTCATCGGTGTGATACATCCGGTAATCCGTGGAAATATCCTTCGCTTTAATACCAAGAAAAAACCGGAACATACCATTCAATATATGAGACATGATAATGGAACTCTTGGCATCGTTGGTCTTTCCGCCTTTTACATAGCGGGAACCGATGACCACATCGCAGTTTTCCTTCGTAAATTTCTCATAAATTCCAGGGATGTATTTAGGATTGTGAGATCCGTCACTGTCCAGGATAAGAAATTTATCCATTTCCGCATATTTGATCCCCGTTTTAAAGGCACCCGCAAAAGCGGGCTCCTCCTGATTGATATATCTGGCTCCAAATTCCTCGCAGACACCTTTGGTATTATCCAGCGGCTCCGCCGTATCTATCACAAGAATTTCAAATTCTTCTCCTGTCTTTTGTACATTATCGATTATCTGCGGCAAAAGAACCTTAAGATTCTCCTCTTCTTTGTATGCCAGCAGAACCACACTGATTCCCATGAGCTTTCCTCCAAATTTATTTTACTATCTTCATCTACATGTCAGCACTTCCGTGCTTCTTACGCATAAGCAGCTTCGTGCTTACCCGCATAAGATGCGTTCGTGCTTCTTACGCATAAGCACTCACTAAGCTCCTTCGGTGCCCCGAAGGAGCTTAGTGTTCGTTGCACTCACATACCTTCTCCTGGAGACAGCCTTTCCTGCAAGCAGGAGGCTGTCTCCAGGAGAAGGTGCGTTCGTGCTTATGCGTTCATTTTACCATATGTTGGCGCATTTGAAAAGGATTTTTACTTGTTTTCCGTTTTAAATGCCCAAAGCTTATTCATCACAAAGTTGATCGGTATCGCTATGATCAGGCTGATCAGCGGCGCTATAAATTTGGATATTCCCAACACATTCACCCACAAATAAGCGAGGAGATTGTTCAAAATGATTCCTGTAAAACCATAGGACAGATAGCTCTTCATCAGTGCCTTCCAGAAATTGCGGCTCTGACCTTCCTCCAGCGTAAACACAAATCTGCTGTTGAGAAGAAAAGATACCAGAACGCTTATTATAAAGGCAATGGTGTTGGATACATACATATCCAGGTCTGCGGTCTGCAGAACTCCTGCTTTTTTAAATAAAAGCAGACACAAGACATTTATTGTATAGGAAAATACGGTATTCCATACACCTACCAAACCGAATTTTACGAATTGGAGCAGAGCATCCCACTGCTCCTCCGTGGGATCCATTTTAATAAGCTTGAAAATCACACCAAAGATTCCTCTTACTATCGTTTCTATTATGCCCCATAACTTTTCACTAATTCCATTCATCATCTTTCATCCTTTTATCTATTCGTCTTCCACTTGTTCCAAAACATATTCCCGTATCCTGTTTTTCTTATTCCTAGAAATCATCTTGTACTCTGATAACAGCGTTCTGGTTTCATCCTCCACAGGTTGTTTCCCGATAAATAAATACACTTTCTTATAATTTTTTACAATTTCCTGGAAATTATTATCATGCTGGGAAATAACTTCGGGCACGACTCTGTAAAATCCTTCAAAATACATCTCTATCCCGGCTCGGACATAAGAATTATCCGTCATTACAACGGCAACGCCCTCATCTGTAATATCATCCTTTTTTGCCAGTATACTTATGGAACCACGATAGGATATCTCCTGCTCCTTATAAAGCTCTTCCAGAAGTAAAGTTCCATTCTGCACCGCCAAAACAAGAGCAATTCCCACACATAACGCTGTAAATTCACGATTCCGCTCCCTGCCGGCAGCCAGCTGCCATCCCCAGAGTACCGCCTGTGCCATCAGCAGATAGCAAAAAGGAAGCAATCCAATAAAATAACGGTTATAAAAGATTCCTCCAGAGGGATTGACCACAGTGCTGTAAAAATAAATGACAGCGGGTACTGCAACCACAAGTCCGGGCAGATAAAGTTTTTCCGCATCATTTTCAAAAGAAAACCTGCCAAAACGACACTTCGCTAAAAAGCACACAAGGCATCCTGCGATCCCCAGACAGAGAGTCCAGAGCTGAAACTTATTCTCACTGCACAAAAAACGAAGGAGATCAAATAGTGATCTCAGATCTGGAGGCTGGATCCAGAATTCTGTGATACTTCTGGTATGGTTGATAAAAACCAGCAGCAGCCAGGGCGCAAATCCTGCACCCGCTGCAAAATATGGATAGATTTTTTTGAAACTCTGCTTTCTGGCAATTACTAAGACCATCTCAAAAAGGAAAAGCACCCCCGCTATCACACAGCCATAATAATGGGAATACAAAAGTAAAAGCAGAGAAATCGTCAATAAAATATAACCTTTCTTCCCTGAACTGCGGATCCGTTTTGCCAGGGCACAGGCCAGCAGGGCCGCCGACAAAAAATACAGGGAATACGAACGGAATTCGTATCCTGCATATAAAATCAACACCGCAGATGAGGCAGACAAGATCTCTGCCAGGAGCCCAAGCTTTTTTCCCCCCAGCTCCCTGCCGGCAAGGGCGGTAAAAAAAATACCAGCAGCGGTGAATCCTTCTGACACCAGCAGCAGCCAGGGAAAAGAAAATGGAACCACAGCTCTCCATATCCATACTATGACAGCATACAATGGAGGTGTATAATCTTTTAACTGCATATAGGATCGAAACACCTCTCCGATCCCCTTATCTGGTCCCACCAGCCCAAGCTGATACACTTCATCATACCAGAACTCCTGAACCCCGGAATATGCCAGCATACCCCCAAAAGCCAGTGCAGCAATGACCACATAGATACAGTTGCAAAACTTATCTTTTTTCTCCATAAATTTTCCTCATAACAAACCTAAGCAAAGCCTGTTTTTATAGAAAACAGATCAACAAGGAATATGCCATAAACCCGACGACGGGAAGCACTCTGCACCAGACAGCATATCTCTCCCATTTTCTCATTTTCTCTGCCGCCTCGCACATATTCTTCCGCTTGATGCAGTCGTAGGCAAAGACACCGATCATCCCCAGTACAACCCCGCAAAGAAGGGATGAATAGATATCTATAGGAATGTCTGGAAATTTCCTCAGTAACACTTTGTGTATCATATAATTCTTGTTGATCTCAAGCCCAAGCAGTTTTGGAATAACGCCTCCATTGAGCATCCTCACATCATAATTGTGAAGCCAGCCCAGTGCTGTCACAAGAATGATAAGCAAAGAAAACAGGCATTCAAAGATACATGTAATACGGATATTGCACGTATACAAAAGCATCAAAGTACCAAAGGGAACCACCAGCACCATCCAGTTCGGATGCCACTGGACAAACATCACAAAAGCTCCCATCACCGTAAAAGGCAGGGCAAATACAAGTTCCCATCTCACCTTTCGGATCATATAGGCAGCTGTGCAGATCAGCACAAAAGCAACGATAAAATAGCTTACGGTAGAATCATAACAATTTCTCTTAAAAGCAAATCCCACGCCAAAAAATCTCCCGATAAAACCATAGGTTTCACTCATGAACTTCTGTGTCTCCTGATATCCAGGATCAAAACTATAAACCACATTCTGCAGGAGGATACCAAACATCACAGCAACAGCATCCCGGAGCAGATAAAGAATCCTTTTTTCACGCAGAAGCAGGATCGGGATGATCCCCAGCAGCACGAATGGCTTATAGGAAGCAGCCAGCATAAAAAACAGCAGTTCCAGCCAGTGATTCCCTTTGGCCATATATTTTATGCCAAGAAGCAGAAACAGAATCGAAAAAATATCCAGATGTGAAATAATAATCGAGGCAAACAGAAATACCGGGGATGTCAAAAAGCAGAGGGCCGTCCAGCCAGCATCCTTCTCATCTGATTTCAGAATCTTACCAATATCAAACACGATCTTTGACATATAGATCATGATAGCCGCAAAGGCAGCTTTCACAAGCGCTTCATACACAAGAAAAGAAACCGAAAGATCAAAAAGCCGATCAAAAATATATACCGGCAGACAGATCAATCCAACCGTTGCATAATTAATAATCGAATAATTGGCTCCTGCCAGAAGTGTCTGAGGCCATGCCTTGCTGTAATGTCCTGACAGCGCCAGTTCATTGATCTCACTGTAATAACGGAACAGTTTCCCATGGAATAAACAATCATTAAAATCCAGGGACTGTGTGACCGTCAGCTTAAAATCCTTTGTAAAACAAAACATAAAGGCCGCAGCGATAACAATCAAGGCACCCACGATATATTCTGCCCGGTAGGGACCTGCCGTCACATGATTGAAATCATTAAAATACTTTTTGATCTTCTGCATAGTTTCCTCCACTTGCGCTATTCTAGATACGTCACTGTCATCTTCTTCACGAAAATTCCCCGGTCTTCCTCTGAACCATTCTGCTTCACCTCGAATATATCATCTGTGTTCAAAAACAGCCAGTTTACACCGATCCGCCGTTTCTCATCGACAGTTTCCTTTAGCTCCGTATCAAAAGAGACGGTACCAGACTGCTTATTATTGATACTCAGTTTTTTGCTTCCATTGATTTTAACCGTAGTCTTTCCCCGCTTTTTACCCGCTTCATATTCCAATGTGATACGCACTTTTTTCGCTCCGCCGGAATAGAGGCGCAGTACGCTCTGTTTGGTAGTCCACATTCCCTCTTCTCCATAATCCGGCAGATTCCATCCATTGTGAGCAAACCGCCTCGCCTGTCCAGTATAAGAAAAGTCCATTTCCAAATAAGGATCCTCTTTGCTGATGTAGACATCATTGTAAGGTTTCAGACCCTCCACCGGTTTTTTCAGAGCAAGAATCAGATTATCAACCAAATATAGATGACATCTATCTTTAAATTTATGGGCATTGGCATAATCGGTAATATAGACCGTGTCTTCCGCCAGCTGATTTTCCTCAAACACCTTTTTGTTTTTCCGGTCTTCCTGCTTTGCCAGCTTATCTTTATAATAGCGGGACATGTAAAAATAATTCATATCCATATTAAAATACGACGCCTTCGTTCCGATCTGAAGCATATGATAAAAACTACAGGAGTCCAAGGGATAATACACGATATGACGATAATTGCCAAGCTGGGTTGTCCAAAAAGCGTCCTTTGCGTATATGTCCTCTTCTACCGCTTCTCCGGTATACTGACTGTGTATTTTAACAATAGGTTTTGCCAGATCAGCGATCTGAAGAAAAACGCAAACCAGCAATATTATTTTCTGAAGTTTCTTGTTCCGAATGAACCGGGTGACCACATATAGTCCCAAAAGCATCAACAGATACATAATCACCCACATAAATCTGCCGGAAGAACGGATCACCGCAAGCAGTTCCAACAGTTTATCGGGAATATATACCCACATTACCATCCGGCTGCCAAAATAAACCGATGCCGTAAGCGCCAGCAGCCAGAATACAATCACTACTACCGCCAGGGAAATCACGCCGGCTCTGTGCCTGCAGTATTTATCCAGAAGACATCTCCTGGCAGCCAGAACTCCACCAAGCTTTACGATCTTTACCACCAACAGCACAGCACAGACCAGATACAGTAAGATGATCCCCAGCCCAAGATAGGAAAATCCTTCATACTGGCCGGAATGCCAGGGTAATTTATGGAAAAATGTCGAATAATTAAATGGATTCACCAATGCATTGATATTGGCTGAATACAGACCAAAACCACCCGCCGTAGATTTCAAGATATTGGAAAACCCTCCTACCACATAAAAAGCAGCCAGCGAACATATCATAAAACTTGGAAATACGATCACCAGCCGTTTCCAATCTTTATATTTCAAAAGATAGTGCAGGAGATATCCGCACATAATTCCTCCCACCATAAAAATAATGTACATCTGGATCAGGATACACAGAACACCAAGAACACTAAAAGCCAGGGCTGCTTTCCAATATTTTTCAAAAGTTTCTTTATACATCCAGATCCCAAGTGCCGCCAAAATCAAAAAATGAGCCGCCAGAGAGGTATGTCTGGAATCTTCCGACAACAGACCAAATAATCTCTGGAGAACTGGTGTAGAGAGGATAAAAAAGATCGTTCCAAAGAGACAAAACAACCTGCTTTTATTAATTTTTGCAACCAGCAGCGCTCCGATTCCACCGTTGAGCATAAAACACATCAGACCAAAAAGCCCAAAATACTGAAATGTCTCTGGTAAAATCGGAGAAAAGAGTTTGAAAAATATGGCAAATAATGGGATGGAATCCGTATAGAGTACGCTGACATGATACGGATAGGTTAGGCCGTTATGCATACCGATGGGAAATGTCCAGTCGGCATTCCTGAAAAATTTCCATCCGATGTAATGCTGCTGAAGATCCCTGCCTGTTAAAAGCCATGAATCATTTGTGACATCTAAAACATCAAAGCCATATATAATAACAAAAAATACAGCTCCCAGCAACATCCCCAATAAAAAACTCTCAAGCCAATGCTTTCTTTTTCTTATCTTCATACTCTATACTCTCTCTCTAAACCATCTACTTTTTTTCTTCTAATTCTGCTTTATCAAAATTCACACGTTCTTCCTCTATAACAAGGGGCCTTCTTGTCACTCTGGAACTGATATTCATGATATACTCTCCCAACAGGCCGATAAAGAACAGCTGAATCGATCCAAATATAAAAATGCCTAAAAGTATCGGTGTCATACCTGCCACAAAACGCTCCCAGAAAACCAGTTTCATGACCAGATAAACCAACGCTACCAGTATACTTATCCCCGACAGGATAAAGCCCAGGATCGTAGCGATACGCATGCCGACTTTGGTGTAGGAAGTAAAGCTGAGCATCGCAGCATCGTACAGACTATACCAGTTATTATGAGTTTTGCCCGCCCTGCGTCTCTCCTGCTGATACTCGATATCCTTTCTCTTGTAACCAAGTTCGGCCACGATCCCCCGTAAAAAAGGAGTGGGATCATCCAATTCCCTGAGCACGTCGATAAACTCTTTATCATAGAGCCCAAAACCGGTAAAATGTTCGATCTGTTCCACACTGGACATCCTTTTAATCAACTTATAATAACAGCTCCGAAGGAAATACATGATCTTGTTTTCCTTGCTCCTGGACTTGATTCCAATAACGATCTTATTGCCCTGTTCCCACTCATGTACCAGCCTGGGGATCATATAGATCGGATCCTGAAAATCTGCACACATTAATATCGTACATTCACCATTGGTCTGTAGCAGGCCATAATACGGGGAATTAAACTGCCCAAAATTCTTTGCATTAAAAATAGCCCGAATCTTAGGATTCCCCGCACACAGCCCCCGGATCTTCTCCCGCGTCCGGTCATTGGAATCGTTATCAATAAACACGAGCTCGTAATCATATTGGGGAAGATTTTTCCCCATTTCTTCTATGATCGCCTCGCTCAATGGTTCTACATTTTCCTCTTCGTTGTACGTCGGTACAAGTATACTGATTACTTTTTTCATAATTTCTCCATTCTGTTACTGCTGCAAAGCCTCTTTGATCACCTTTGCCATATAATCGATCTTCGCATCTGTCATGCCTGGATATACTCCCAGCCAGAATGTATCTTTCATGATCCGGTCCGTCACCGCAAGATCACCGACCACACGGTAGCCTTTGCCGGAAGCACGGAACTCATCAAAACATGGCTGTTTTACGATATTACCGGCAAACAGCATACGGGTCTGTACGCCATGGTCCTCAATATACTGAACAACTTTATTTTTATCCACACCCTCACGGCAGGTAAGCAGGAATCCAAACCAGCTTGGCTTGGAATTTGGACAAGCTTCCGGAAGGATCAGTTTGTCTTCCACATCCTCCAATGCCTTTCTCAGACGGTCAAAGTTATGTCTTCTCTTTTCCACAAAAGAAGGGAATTTTTCCAGCTGCGCACATCCCACTGCTGCCTGCATATCCGTTGCCTTCAGATTATATCCGAAATGGGAATACACATACTTGTGATCGTAGCCCAGGGGAAGTTCCCCGTACTGTTTATCAAAACGGTGTCCGCACATATTATCCCGGCCGGAAGGACACACGCAGTCTCTTCCCCAGTCTCTTAGTGAACGAACTGCCTTATGGATCAGCGGATTGTTGGTATAGACAGCTCCACCCTCTCCCATGGTCATATGATGCGGTGGATAGAAGCTGGAAGTTCCCACATCACCGATGGTTCCTGTAAACTTCTCTTCTCCATTGATGGTGTACTTAGAACCCAGTGCATCGCAGTTATCCTCTACCAGCCACAAGCCATGCTTATCACAGAATTCCCGGATGGTACCCAGATCCCATGGATTTCCCAGTGTATGAGCGATCATGATCGCCTTGGTCTTATCAGAAAGAGCTTCCTCCAGCATAGAAGCATCCATATTATACTGTGGAATAGTCATATCCACAAATACTGGCACCGCACCGTATTGAATGATCGGTGCAATGGTGGTCGGAAATCCGGCTGCCACAGTGATCACTTCATCTCCCGGCATAATCCTGCGGTCTCCCATCAGAGGAGAGGTAAGCGCCATAAATGCCAGAAGATTTGCAGAAGAACCAGAATTCACTAGAGAACAATGTTTGATTCCCAGATACTGCGCAAATTCTTTTTCAAATTTATCCGTATAACGGCCGGAGGTGAGCCAGAATTCCAAGGAACTGTCTACCAGATTCACCATCTCTTCATGTCCATAATATCTAGACGCGTAGGGAATTCGGTCTCCCTCTTCAAAAGGCTTTTCCTGATTGTGGTATTTATCACAATACTCCTTTACCTGCTCTAAAATGCTCTCTCTCGCCTGTGCCTCATTCATATTTTCAAACATAATATCATTTCCTTTCACTTCCGTTTTTATCTTTATCCAACAAACTCCTGGATCTGACGATCCATCACATCCGCGATATTTTCACCGGCAAACCACGCCTTGGTCCACTCCACCGTCTTATCCAGAGCTTCCGAAACAGACCATGTCGTCTTCCATCCAAAGGTTTTCTTAAGTTTGGAGCAGTCCAGCTTAAGGAAACCTGCCTCATGGGGGCCTCCATCATATTGATTGATCCACTTAAGACCCTCTCCCCATTTTTCCACAAACATTTCTACCAGATCTCCCGTGGTCACACAATCCACCTCATCCGGTCCTACATTATAGTATCCCTGAAGCTCGTGATTCTCATACTGTTCTTTTACGATCATCAGATACGCGATCACCGGCTCCAACACATGCTGATAGGGCCTGGTAGAAAAGGGATTTCTTATAATGATATCTTTCTTTTGCTCCGCCGCCCTGACACAGTCCGGGATAATGCGGTCATTGGCAAAATCTCCGCCGCCGATGACATTGCCGGCCCTTGCAGTAGATACTGCCACCCGGTCGTCGGTAAAAAAGGAATTTTTATAGCTGTGAGTCACCAGCTCGGAACAGGATTTACTGTTAGAATAGGGATCGTACCCATCAAGAGGTTCGTTTTCCCGGTATCCCCACTCCCATTCTTTGTTCTCATAGACCTTATCCGTGGTGACATTCAAAAAGCTCTTCACACATTCATTCTGTCTCACGCATTCACATATATTTACAGTCCCCATCACATTCGTCTCATAAGTATAGACCGGTTCCTTATAGGAGTCCCGGACAATAGGCTGTGCAGCGAGATGGATCACAATCTCTGGTGCAGACTCACGAAATACTCTGGAGAGCTTGTCCAGATCTCTGATATCTGCGATCACAGAATTCATCTTATCTTCTATCTCAGCCATAGCAAACAGATTGGGATCTGTGGGCGGTTCCAAAGAATATCCTGTCACCTCTGCCCCAGCTCCGATCAGGGTGCGGCACATCCACGTCCCCTTGAATCCGGTATGACCTGTCACCAGAACCTTCTTTCCTTTAAAAAACGATAAATCGATCATATATTTTCCTCCATATTTGCTTTGCAGGGCCGGTACCTGAAACTTTTATTCCCAGACCTTCCACGGAGCATTTCCGTCGGTCCACATCTCCTCTAACTTCATCTTATCTCTCTGAGTATCCATGCACTGCCAGAAACCGTCGTGTTTACGTGATACCAGCTGTCCTTCTTTTGCCAGCATTTCCAACGGTTTTTTCTCAAACACCGTAGAATCTCCTTCAATGTAATCAAAGATTGCCGGTTCGAGAACCATGTAACCTACGTTGATCAATCCGCCATCGATATTGGACTTTTCCCGGAATGCCGTGACAAGGCCATTGTCATCTACATCCAGCACGCCGAACTGCTGCCCTACATTATAAGAACTCATGGTAGCGATCTTACCATGTCCCTTGTGAAATTCGATGAGCTCTTTGATATTGATATCACTGACACCATCGCCATAGGTTAGTAGAAAGGGCTCATCCCCAATATATTTTTTAATTCTTTTCACACGGCCGCCAGTCATCGTATTCAGTCCGGTGTCCACGATCGTTACCTTCCATGGTTCTGCAATATTACTGTGGACAATCATCTCGCCACCCCTGGTATAATCAAAGGTAATGTCGCTGTTATGAAGAAAATAATCGGCAAACCATTCCTTAATCACATGCTGCTTATAGCCAGCACATATTACAAACTCATCGATGCCGTAATGGGCATACAGCTTCATGATATGCCATAAAATAGGTTTCTCTCCAATCTCAACCATTGGTTTTGGTTTCAGATAACTCTCCTCGCTGATTCTCGTCCCAAATCCACCTGCAAGCAAAACTGCCTTCATTTTTCTTACCTCCTAACTCGTATTTATTCAAATTTCCAAAAGTATAAATTTTCATTTTTGCTATGGCCGGGCTCGTATCCAAGACATACATTGATAACATTATATATATTGTCAAACACAGCCTCCTCATATGCACGCTTGTCCAGATAAATCCCGGCAAATCCTTCTTCCTTCAATGCCTCTACCATCTCAGGCAGCTCTTTTTCTGACATCTCCCTGTTCCACTCATCACCCTTTCTTCCCTTGCTGCCTCCATAACTCCAACGCAGGGTATCAGAATACAGATAGCCGATCAGCAGATGATAGTCTGCAAGATCCAATACTGGTCCTCCCTCTGGATACGGATGATAGGGCAGCTGATAGATCATGGCCCCCGCCGGCAGCTGTCTCTCGATACTCTGGATAAATTCCTCATCGGAGGCTCTTTCTTCTGCGTATACTGCGGAATTCCCCGTAACATGATCCGGAATCTGATCTTTGAGGCCCAATACCACAAACACAACAAACAGGACATAAAGGATACCTTTTGCCCTCTTAAACCGAACAAATTCATGTTGTACCATCTTTGTCATCACAATGCAAAGTGCCGCGATTGAGAAAAAGCCGATAAAAATAGATATCCGGTTCACTCCCCGGATCAATCCTATAACAAAATTGGCAAAAATACTGCTAAATCCACCCATTGTGGCAAACAGCACCGCAAATACATTCAATTCTACCAATAACGTCAAAACACTTTTATTGTCACTTTCCTTCGTTCTTTTCCGTAAAATAGCAAAAAGAAGGAAAAGAAAACCAGCCCCAGCCACCAGTCCCAGATATGACATAAAGGCTTCTGTAAAAGTAAATACTTCATAATATTCGCCATGAAAATCCTGAAGCTTCTGAATTCCATAATCCTTATACGGGATCAGGAGCTGTATGATCTTCATCGCATACAGTTCAGAATCCCCGATATGCCGGGAGGTAAGAAGAAAACCATTCTTCAGCTGATACAGCATCGATGGAATCAAAGACAACGCCATAAAAAGGATGATCGGTGCAATCATTCCACACATTTTTGCCAGATATCGAAATTTCTTTTCTTTTATGGTCTTGGATATTCCTGTTATGCCCAAAAACATACAAGTGAAAAAAGCATAATAAGCAATACCGTTATTCGCGATCAGCAGAGCAAACAAAATAACAAGATAATTTTTCTTATAGCGGAAGAACTCTTTCCCGAACACAAAGAGCTTCTCATCCTTCCAGAGCCACACGCACAAAAGTACCGAAAACGGAATAAACTCATAGGCTCCCAGTGAAAAATGCGAGATCATCCGCATGAAATGATAATACATAAAATCAAAGGTCACTGCCCCCATAATGGCAAAATCATTTCTGACTCCCATCTGACGCAACGCATAGTAGGCAGTTGCCGCAATGACAAAAAACAAAAAAAATACAGTAAGATTTACATTTAAAATGATATCATCTGTAAAAATTCCAAAAAATTTGATTAATAAATTATCTACATTCATTAGGGCATCCGGCATAAAGTCATAATATTCTGCCCCATAAGGAGCCCCCAGACGCTGGGTTTCACTAATCCAGCCGGACCCTTCTGAAAGCATTTTCGCGTTTTTATAAACGGAAAAATCATCCCCGCCATTATAGGCAATTGGCATAGATATATTATATTCAGGAAAGCCAAAGGAAAGAAAAAGCACAATAAAAACCAATGCAAACAGAATAAGAACAGAGAATCCTTCTTTTTTTATATTTTGTATTCTTGAATTCAAGATTTCTTCCTCCTCTTCTCCTTTTTCCCAAAACATTGGCAATCCTAACCATCTGACACATCTTTCAATAGTATAAAATACATTTCCTATGTTGTCAACAAACAACTGCCTGTTTTACTGTTTTCTGACAAAATACC
>JAAVZE010000059.1 GCA_022791495.1 Eubacterium sp. | reverse complement strand
AAAGAAAACAGGAAATGCTACAGTAACAGTGAAATGCAGGATGAAGAACAAAAAGGTAAAGACCTATAAATATAAAGTTAAGGTCGTGAAAGGAAAAAGAGTTACGGAGCTGGATAAGGCTAAGGAGGCTTTTTCGATACAAAATAAGTATCGAAAGGAAAAAGGAGTTGCAGCACTGGAATGGTCAGATGAATTATACCAGTTCTGTCTCTACAGATTAAAAAATAGCGGATTTGATGGACACCGGAATCTTGGACGGGATCAAGAGGATTACTTTGGAATATATTTCAAATATAAGAAATTGCTATTTGCTGAAAATTTGTATTCTGGAGGTAATAATGCTTCTAACGCAATGTCTGCATGGAAAAAGAGTTCGCCCCATTATAAGAATCTACTTTCAAGCAGTCATGTATGCGGAGCAATAGCCTGTTACAAAAATGTGTGGTGTGCTATTTTTTATGACAGTAGAAAGAGTGAGATTGAGAACTGGAGAAATTATCAGATAAAAGAAATCAATGTAAGAAGGTTTGATAATGCGAGCGGGATGTATATAGGTGGTTCATCCATTGGGTATTATGAAGCCGATAATCATTGGGACAGTCTCCAAGCAACAACGATCACGCAAACATCCGGTAAATCTATTTATCTGGAGATAGGTAAGACTTATATCATTTATGAGAAGAAAGCACCAAGTGGTTACAGTAAGGCAGAAAGGGTGACCATTTCTGTTACAGATGATGGCGTCAGCGAGGTAGTTTTGAAAGGCTGATCACGGGGATAAGTAAACTTAGTGTAATAAAAGTTCTTTTGGATTACAAAATCTGAGAGGGCTTTTTTTATTGCGCAGATTTAAAAATGGAGGAAGTAAGTTTGAAAAAATTTATACGATCACCACCAGAACAGATGAAAGGAAATGTCAATAACAAATATTTCGGCAAGTTTGTGTCTGCGCTGCGACACAAACATTGCAGTATGTGCAAAAGGCAGCGCAGAAATGAGGTAAAATATGAAAATGAAAAAGAGATTAACAAGAAGTTTGTCATTTATATTGGCTGTAATTATGCTATCTTTAATTATTCCTACAAATATGACAGTAGCAAGTGCAGCAACTTCAACGGTAAGTCTGACTTCACTTGGGCGAAAAGGATCTATATCCATTGGTTCCAAGAAAAAGACTGGCACATGGTGGCAGATGAATTTGAATGGAAAAAAAGCATTTTGCATGAATTTGGGATATACCTGCCATTCGGGAAATACCTATGAGGCAGAGGAAACACATCACTGGGATCAAGATACAGGTGGAGCCAAGAATGGATATTATGCCAAAATAATCCGGTGGTATGTGATTGATAAGAATCGCTCAAATAAGGCGTTTTTAATGAGTCAGTCGCTAATCTGGTCAATTGCAGAAGGTCGTAATTCTGAGAATGAATTAAAAAATATAATCAGTCAGGTTAAAAGGAATTTGAAAATATACACAGATAAGCCTGATAATGACATATATAATGAAATCTTTCATCCAGGAGGAAACTGGACAGCTTCTGTTACGTTGTGGCAAAAGACTGGAAATAGCAAACATTATCAAAGGCTTTTGACGGTAAATGCTAAAGATGAACCTGATATTTACGAACCAAGTAAAATAAGCGACAGCTCTTATTACCGCCAGAGAATTACTGTTAAGAAAAAGGATGAGGATGGGAAAAACTTAAGCGGGATTCAGTTTACTTTGAAAGCCGACAATCTTGATGATCTGTATTCATTTTCGATGACGGATCGGGATGGAACAGAATCAAATGACGCAGATGATGATAATGACACATCTTTTAGCATGACCGGATACACCAGAGATACCGGGCGGATTGCTTTCCGTATGACTTATAGGATGGCTACTATGGATTATTATTATTATACAGATTCCGATCTAGCTAAAATGACTTCAGAAGATAAAAAAGCAGCAAAGAGATATTTGATAGAAAAAATGGATTTAGATGAAGGTGTTGACTTTGGTAGTGATATGACAAAAGTCTCTGCACAGAAACTAATGGATCAGGAAATGAACGAGCTGAGGAATGACATTTCCAACACTTACACATTAACAGAGGATAACACTGGAGAAAATAAGCATATCGTAAAGGATCCAGAGTTTGCTGCTGGTAAAAGAATTACGCTGAAAAAGGAGAACAGCTGGGTAAAAAATAAGGATGGTGTTTGGCCGGATTCCTTGCAGGAAGTAGCGTCAGATTATTATCTTGCCTATTCGACGGGCGTAACGAACAATTACAAAAAAGCGACCATGGATGTAGTAAAGATTGATCAATACAGCAAAGATAAGAAACCACATGGGGACGCTAGACTGGACGGTGCTGAGTTTCAATTATATGAGGACATTTCCTGCACCAGTAAAGCAACCGTTTACAATTCAGATGGAACAGCAAAGACCGCCGGAATATATACTGTAGAAAATCAAAAGCTGGTGACAGATTTTCTTCGCAGTGGAATCACCTATTATCTGAAAGAAGTCAAAGCACCAGTCGGATATACAATAACAAATAATGTACTGCCAATCACTGTGGACGCAACTGGTGTGACAGCAGAATACACGTATGATCTTGCCACAAAAGAATTCGGCAATACACCAAAATTAGGCAGGGTAGCAGTGCAGAAATATGATTCTGATGGTCAGACGGGACCGCTTCATCCAGAAGCAAATGCAATATTTCAAGTGTATTTGACACGCAAGGGCAGCTATGACGCATGTGACGAGTATGAGAGAGCCCTCATCCGAACAAATGAAAAAGGTTATGGAGTATCTGGAGATCTGTATTATGGCGAATATACCATCCATCAAGTGAATTCGGGAGAGGTGGACGCAGTTCTAGTAGAAGATATAACAGACGTCAGAATTACAGAGGATGGAGAATTGAAACTGTACCCAATGAATAATAATCTGTTTAAGGCATATCTGCGGATTGTAAAGAGAGATGGAAATACAGAAAAGCAGGTATTAAAACCGGGAACAGCTTACCAGATTTATAGAGTAACGGATACCGGGGAAGAACTGGTGGAGCAGAGTTATAGCAATGGGAATAAGCAGGAAACAGTCAGCCAGTTTATTACCGATGAATCCGGAGAGATTATGACAGTAAAAGAGCTAATGTCAGGGACCTATCGGATTTATGAGACAGATTCGGCAACCGGACTTCACATTACAGATCAGTATATCGAGGTTGAGATCAATGGTAAAGCAGGCAATTATGAGAGCTTCAAGGACGAAGATGGTTACACTCATGTTGTTGTGACGGTAACGTATATCAACGACGAGACGTATGGAAAACTAAAAATATATAAGACCGGGGAAATGCTGACTGATTATAGGGATGGCAAATTTATCTATGAGAACCGTTTCCTGAAGGGGGCAGTTTTTGAGATCTATGCGGCAGAGGACATTGTGACTCAGGACAATCAGGGAACAAACTGGTACGAAAAGGATGATCTTGTTGCTGTCATTACCACCGGGGAGGGGGCGGTTTTTGAAAAGGACTGTAAGAATATTACCGGGTATACGGTGCATGACGATGGTACAGTATCCGTGAATCTTCCGCTGGGTAAATACTATGTCAGAGAAAAAAATACGCGGTATGGCTATGTGCTGCCCGATAAACAATGGGATGTGGAATTTATTTGGAACAACAAGGACGAAGAATATGTTCTCAACGCTACAGACAGCACAGATGAAAACGGAGTGTTCCGGGTAGAAAATGCCCGTGCCAAAACACAAGTATCTTTATTCAAAACGGATGAAGCAACAAAACAAGCAGTAGAGGGGGCGGAGTTTGGGATTTTTACTCGTCACGATATTTACAACGTGGACGGAGAGAAGATTGTAGCTGCCGGGGCGCAGCTCGGAACCGTCACCACTGACGCGGCAGGAAAAGCGGTGTCAGATATTGATTTTCCACTAATGAGTGAAGGTTATGTGCCAGCGGTGGATTCTGTTGCAGAGGAAGATGGATTGGGGGCAGGGGACACACCAGGGAAAGATGTGGAGACAAAAGCAGTCAGCAGTCTAAATTCTGGAGATTATTTTCTTAAAGAATTGTCGGTATCGGATAGTTACTATTGCAACGAAACCGAATATCCGGTTCATCTGGAATATAAGGATCAGGAAACAAAAGTAGTCGCTAAAGATGTGGAGGTAGAGAACAAACAGACAACTACCGTCATCAGTAAAACCGCAGTTATGAATAGTGAAGAACTTGCAGGGTGTGGGTTGCAGATCACAGACGCAGAAGGAATTGTCATTGTAAAGTGGATTTCTGGCAACAAAGAAAGCATTGTGTTGAATGAAAAACTGGAATCAATGGGTTATCGTAACATGAGTGTATGTGTAAATGAAAAAGGTGCGGTTCAGATTGGCGGTTTGTTTCATGGCGCCACTTACACACTGACGGAAACCAAGCCCGCTGACGGATACGTGACCGCTGACAGCATTTCTTTCCGTTTAATTCAGGGAGAAAAACAACAGACGCTGGTGGCAGTTTTGCAGGGTGAGAGCACAACACTTCAGAGTGACAATGTGGTTCACATGGTGGACGACACTACAAAAGTTGAAATCTCCAAGACCGATATCGCAGGTTCTGAAGAAATCCCTGGCTGTGAGCTGGAGATTAGGGAAAAGGATACGGATACCGTGGTCGAAACATGGACATCCACGAAGCAGAAACATCTCATTGAGCAGAAGTTTATCGCAGGCAAGACTTATGTATTGACAGAGAAAAGACCTGCCGCCGGATATGTGACTGCTGACAGGATAGAGTTTACAATACAGGACACAGGAGAGATTCAGAGTGTCCAAATGAAAGACGAAACCACAAAAATCCGTCTGATCAAACTTGCGGATGATACCGGGCAGGGACTCCGTGGTGCTAAGTTTGAGGTGTATGACAGCGAGGGCAATAAGGTTCTGGACTTTCTTTCCGGAGCAGACGGCGGCTGTGACATTACTGGAAAACTGGCAGTTGGTGAAACTTATACTTTTAAAGAAATAGAAGCGCCGAAAGGCTATCAGTTGACAAAACCAGTGAAATATACGGTAAAGGATACCGGAGACATACAGGAGATATCGGTTACGGATAAAAGGATACCGAAACCTAACGTACCGCAGACGGGAGAAAATACTCCGTTTGCAATGATGGCGGTCCTGTTATCTATCTGTGTAGGCAGTTATGTTATATTTCTTTTTAGGAAAAAGGAACACCGATGAAAAGACGAGAAAAACAGCAAGGTAAAAAACAGGACGGGAAACAGAAGTTCAAGAGGGCGGTATACCTCTTTTTTTTATTGCTTTTTTTGATGGGAGCGTTTGTGACGTATCGCTTTTACCAGAAGGACAGAAAGCAGGAAAGACATTTTCAGCATTTGGAAAAAGTCGAGGGGGAATGGGATAAAAATCACATTTCTCCTATCCCTCCGACGGAACTGGATAACCCGGACTGGATCGGATGGTTAAAAATTGAAGACACCAATTTTTCCTATCCTGTAATGAAAAGACAGGGAGACAGCGAGTATTACCTTCATCGAGATTTTGATGGAAACTACAGCTTTTATGGGACGCCCTTTTTAGACAGCCGCTGCACACTGGAAAGCGACAACTGCATAATTTATGGACATAATATCAATGGTGGCAGGATGTTTGGTCAATTACTCGCCTATACGGACGAGAACTATTACAGGAAACATTCCGAAATAAAACTGCGGGCTGAGGAGAAAAGGCGGAAGTATGAGATAGTATCGGTAATCCAAACCAACACAACTTCTCCAGTTTATCATTTTACGGAAGTGGGTAACTGGGAAGAATATAGTGGCTATGTCCATACAATTCTTTCAAATAGTCTGTATCATACAGAACTGGGAGATAAGATGGAGAGGGAGCAGGAAGAGGAAACATTGGAAGAATTTTTCCATAAGTACCAGTTTCTTACCCTCTCTACCTGCCGGAGCTGGGCAGGGCACAATGCCCGCTTGCTGGTAGTAGCAGCAAGAGAGAGAATCGCAGACTGAAATTCAGTATCGCAGATTCGCCTAAACGCTATGTTTATAGTAGGATAGGACTATCTTAGGAAAAGGGGATGGTCTTGTTGGAATACTTTACAAAAATGATGAAGAGAGCGAATCTGCAGAACATTGGAAACTGTATTCAAGTTGGCACCGAGATAGAACAAACAGATTGTGCAAATATGGAGGAGCGGGCAGAAAAAGCCTTAAAGATTCTAAAACGGGAATTTGAACAAATCGTACCAAAGGAATCATATCAGAGAGGAATTGAAATAGCGAGACAGTTTTCCAATGACAGTTGTGATATTTATTTTAACATGGGTATGAAAGTGGGGGCGAAAATTATGCTTCAGTTGTTGGACGAAGGATTGAACGATCATTGACGGAGCTGATGGCGGGAGGAAAATCGCAGATTAAATTTTATAAACGCAGATTTTATAAGATATAATATTTATAGTAGGATAAGGTTATCTCGAAAAGAAGGGAGATAGTCCTATTGAACCACTTTGAAGATATGCTACAACGGGCGAATCTCCAGAACATCAGCGATCTTTTTCAGATGGGATGTATTAAAACTGAATTGGATAGTGAAAATCTGGAAGAACGAGAGGATGAAGCGGTAAAAGTTCTGGAACAAAAACTTGAGAACTTAGTATCAGGATCCTTTTACAATGAAGTAGTTCAGACAGCGATGGAATATGCCAATGACTGTTGCGGAATCTACTTTACAGTGGGCATGAAAGCCGGGGCAAAGGTTATTTTTCAGTTGTTGAATGACAGTCTGAAAGATACCTGACAAGAGACTGGATGAAGATCGAATTTTCATCCAGTCTCTTGTTGTTAGAATAGCTTATATAAAAAGGAAGGCAGGGATTTTTATGGCAGAGATTGATAAGAAGGTAATACGTTCCCTCTCTAAACTATTTACGGAGGGATTCGATAATGAGAAGGCGATTGCAGGGATGACAATGGATGATATGCTGGCGTTACCGGGTGTTACGGTAGCGGAAATGAACACAATAAACAAGATACAGAAAGCGGTTAAAACAAATAAAGTAATAGCACTTCTTTGTGTTGGGGAGAATATGGAAGATTTTAGGAATGACAAATAATAGGAGGTATACGGGATGGCAGGAAAATTTCAGATGATAACGGATTTATATCGTCAAGCGGTACAGGAAGTGACGAAATCCACGGAAAACTGGACTTCATTTCTACAATCAGCCTCCCGGAACTATCGTCTCCCCTTTGACGAGCAGCTTTTGATTCATGTACAGAGACCAGATGCCACCGCCGTGTTACGGGTTGAGCACTGGAACAGGCGGTTTGGGCGTTGGATAAAAAAAGGATCCAAAGGAATAGCCGTGCTGGATAAATCCAGAGGGCAGATCGGGTTGAAGTATTATTTTGATATTTCGGATACCAAGGAGAGCCGTAATCCGTCTCTTGTCCGTCCAGTTCCCTTGTGGAAGGTGAGAGTGGAACATCAGGAGGAAATAAAAGAAACCCTCACCAATGCGTTTTCCACTGGTGATCTAGGGGAATTGGATAATACTATATTGACTGCGTCCCGCTATATCACAGAGGAAAATATGCCGGATTACCTCCCGGATATTCTGGCGGAAACAGAACATTCCTCACTGGATGGATTGGATGAGTTGAATATCCAGCTGAAAGTAAGGACAGTCTTGAAAAACAGTATCGCTTATATGACTATGACACGATGTGGGTGTGATCTGTCTGCATATTTTCAGGAAGATGATTTTTCCGATGTTCTAAGTTTTGACACACCGGAATTGGTGAATCTTTTGGGAAATGCTGTGAGTGAAATTGGCCAAATTCCGCTAAGAGAGATTGCACATACCATGAATCAGTATATGCACTATGAAAAAAGACGTTATCGTACCTTTGCATATTCTGGCGGGAGAGAATATAGTGTAGGCGTAAGGGTAGGAAAACAGAAGGAGGGAAAAGAAAATGGAAGAGATCAAATACAGTACCTGCGGAGATTATCTGATTCCCAATCTGACTGTGCCAGAGGAACCAATGGCAAATGGGAAGTACGCATTACTACACAAGAAATTTCTGAAGGAGTACCATTACGGAAGATTTCTGAATCTGTACACCCAGGGGAAACTAAATCAGTACCTGCAACAGATACAGAAGGACGCAGTGATCCGGATGGAGGAACTTATTCGACAGATGGTGCAGGTTCAGGGCGTGACGGAGGATCTCAAGGCAGAGAATCAGATGGAGTGGGTAGGGAGGATGAACAACATTCGGCAGACAGCGGAGGAACTCGTGCTGAAGGAACTGATTTACAGGTAAATAAAGAGAAAGAGCAGCTATTAGAAAAATCCGACAGCGACAGCCTGCCGGATTTTCCTTTGCTACCAACTGAAAGCGAGCAGTTATCCCTCATTGACATTGGGTTTGAATTGCAGAATGAACTGGGAGAGCCGGAACTTTCCATGCCTCAGCCAATGGAAAAGCAGTGGAGCCCATCCAAAACAAGGCTGGAAGACTTCTGCCTTTATCCAGAAATTTCACAGGAAGAACGAAACCAGTATCGTATTACCAATGATAAGCTGGGATATGGCACTCCCAGAGAAAAATTTCGGGCAAATCTGGAAGCGATTCAGATGTTGAAAAAATGTGAGACTGAGGGCAGACTTGCCACGATAGATGAACAGGAAATTCTTTCAGGCTATGTTGGATGGGGTGGTCTGTCCGATGTTTTTGACGAAACCAGGACGGCATGGAGTAAGGAGTATCTGGAGTTGAAAACTGTGTTGACACCAGAAGAATATGCTGCCGCCAGAGAATCTACACTAACTGCATTTTATACGCCGCCTTTTGTGATTGGGGCAATGTATCAGGTGTTGGAGAATATGGGGCTGAAGTCTGGTAATATCCTTGAACCAAGCTGTGGTATAGGGAACTTTATCGGTATGAAGCCGGAAAGCCTTGCCGATTGTAAAATATATGGAGTGGAAATCGACACCATATCAGCAAGGATTGCGGGACAATTGTATCAAAAATCCCATATCGTGGCAAAGGGATATGAGGATGTGGAGCTGCCAGATAGCTTTTTTGATATAATAATCGGTAATGTGCCCTTTGGACAGTTTAAGGTGTTGGACAAGCGGTATGACAAATACAAGCTTCTGATACATGATTACTTTTTTGTCAAGGCATTGGATAAAGTCAGACCGGGTGGCGTGATTGCGTTTATCACATCATCCGGCACAATGGACAAAAAGAATTCATCTGTGCGAAAATATCTGGCAGAGAGAGCGGAGTTATTGGGGGCAATCCGTCTGCCCAATGACACGTTTCAAAAAAATGCAGGGACAAAAGTTACGTCTGACATTCTTTTTCTGCAGAAAAAGGAGTGCCAAACGGTAGAGGAACCGGACTGGCTTTTTCTTGCTGCCGATTCAGATGGAATTTCAATCAATCAATACTTTATGGAACATCCTGAAATGATCTTAGGGGAGATGGTCATGGAATCGTCCCGGTTTGGCGGTATGGAAAGTACATGCAGGCCAAAGGATGGCGTAAGCCTTAAGAGCCAGCTAGAGGAAGTGATCCAGCGTATCCATGCGGAGTTTGTCAATTTTGAATCGGAAGAACTGGTGGAGGAAGATGATCAATCTATCCCGGCAGATCCGGAGGCAGCTAACTTTTCTTTTACGATAAAAGATGGGAAGATTTACTACAGGGAAAACAGCAGAATGGCACCGGTGGAATTATCCGTGACAGGGCAGAACCGTGTCCGGGGCATGATTGGCATTCGTGACAGTGTGCGTAAACTGATTGAATACCAGACAGAGGACTATCCGGATATTGATATCCAGCGGGAGCGGGAAAATCTAAACAGACTGTATGATTCTTATCAAAAAAAGTATGGATTGCTGAATTCCCGTGGCAATAGCATGGCTTTTTCTGAGGATGGAAGTTATCCGCTATTGTGTTCTCTGGAGATTATAAAAGAGGACGGTACGCTGGAGCGGAAGGCAGATATGTTTTATAAACGGACTATCAAGCCGGATTTAACGGTGAATCAGGTGGATACTGCCGAAAAAGCCCTTGCGGTATCATTGGGAGAGTGCGCTGAGGTAAATATGGAGCGGATGGAGCAGTTGTGTGGGAAGAGTGCAGACGAGATTGAACAGGAACTATCCGGGATTATTTTTCGTCTGCCAGAGGCGGGACCAAATCCGGTATTTGTCACGGCGGATGAATATCTTTCCGGCGATGTCCGACAAAAACTTATAATGGCTAAGACCGCGTGCGAGAAATCAGAGATATATCGTGTCAATGTGGAGGCACTGGAAAAGATTCAGCCGGAGGATTTGTCTGCTGCTGAAATCAAAGTCCGTCTTGGCACAACATGGATTCCTGCGTCCGACTTTCAAGATTTTATGTATGAACTGTTAGAAACTTCTGAAATCAATAAGGACTTTATCAAAGTGCATTATTCTGAAATCACGAGTCAATGGAATATTGAAGGAAAATCTCGTGAAAAAGGAAATATAAGAGCAAGTAATACCTATGGAACAAAACGTGCCAATGCCTATCGTATTTTGGAAGATTCCCTCAATCTCCGTGATACTCAGATTTATGACTATATCAAGGATGAGAACGGAAATAAAAAGGCAATACTCAACAAACAGGAAACTGCTGCGGCACAGGGAAAACAGGAAGTAATCCGACAGGCATTTGAAGAGTGGATCTGGAAAGACCCGGAGCGGCGGGAGCGTCTGGTGAGGCATTATAATGACACATTCAATGCCATCCGTACCAGAGAGTATGATGGTTCCCATCTGGAATTTCCGGGAATGAACCCAGAGATCCGTTTAAGGACACATCAGAGGAACGCCATTGCCCGGATTATTTATGGAGGGAATACCCTGCTGGCTCATGTAGTGGGTGCGGGAAAAACTTACACGATGGTAGCCGCAGCAATGAAAATGAAGCAGATGGGACTGTGTCATAAATCCATGATAGTAGTGCCGAATCACATTATAGAGCAGTTCGCAGCTGAATGTCTTCAGTTGTATCCCGCTGCCAATATCCTTGTGGCAACAAAGAAAAGTTTTGAAAAGAAAAACCGGAAGAAATTCTGCGCCAGAATAGCCACTGGGGATTATGACGCAGTTATAATCGGACACAGTCAATTTGAAAAAATTCCTGTCAGTACCGAGAGACAGAGACGGATGTTGGAAAAACAGCGGGATGAAATACTGGAAGGGATTAACGAGGTAAAAGGGATGGAAGGGGGAAAATATACAGTCAAACAATTGGAGAAAACAAGGAAAAGTTTAGACAGAAAACTGGAAAAATTAAACGACAGCGCCAGTAAGGATGATATGATAACATTTGAACAACTGGGGATTGACCGTCTGTTTGTGGACGAAGCGGACAACTATAAAAATCTCTTTCTTTATACAAAAATGAGAAATGTGGGAGGAATTGCACAGACAGACGCACAAAAATCCAGTGATATGTACATGAAGTGTCGGTATATGGATGAATTGACCGGGGGAAAGGGAATTATCTTCGCTACAGGAACACCCGTGTCAAATAGTATGGTAGAGCTCTACACTTTGCAGAGATACCTGCAGTATGAACTGTTAAAAATGTATAATCTCATTCATTTTGATTGCTGGGCGTCTATGTTTGGTGAGACCGTCAATGCGATGGAACTGGCACCAGAGGGGACAGGCTACCGCTTAAAAACCCGTTTTTCTAAATTCAACAATATACCAGAGATGATGAAGATGTTTAAAGAAGTGGCGGACATCCAGACGGAGGATATGTTAAACCTGCCCGTGCCAAAAGCGAACTATCGGGTAGTAGCAGTCAAGCCTACCGAAGCTCAAAAGGAAATGGTAGAGAAACTGGCTAAGCGGGCGGAGCGGGTAAGGAATGGCATGGTTGACCCAAAAGTAGATAACATGCTTAAAATTACCAACGATGGACGTAAGCTGGCGTTAGACCAGAGGATTATCAATGACTTGCTGCCGGATGAAACGCAGAGCAAGGTCAATGCGTGCGTGAGGGAGGTGGTGACTTTTTGGAAACAGGGAAAAGACAAAAAACTCACACAGCTTGTCTTTTCTGATTTGTCCACACCAAAGGAGGATGGCAGTTTCAATGTATATGACGACTTGCGTAAGAAGCTGGAACAGGCGGGAATCCCAAAAGAACAGATCGTGTTTATCCATGAAGCGGATACGGATGTGAAGAAAAAGGCGTTGTTTGCCAAGGTGAGAAATGGCAGTGTGCGAGTGTTAATCGGCAGTACATTTAAGATGGGGGCGGGGACAAACGTACAGGATTTGATTATCGCTTCTCATGATTTGGACGTTCCCTGGCGCCCCCGTGATCTGGAGCAGCGTCGCGGGAGAAGTATAAGACAGGGCAATCAAAACAAAAACGTGGATATTATCCGTTATGTTACCGAAGGCACCTTTGACGCATATATGTATCAGATGATAGAAAATAAACAGAAATTTATCGGTCAGATCATGACCTCCAAAAATCCGGTAAGGAGTATGGAGGACGTGGATATGGCAGCATTATCTTATGCGGAAATTAAAGCACTGGCTTCAGGGAATCCAGCAATAAAAGAAAAAATGGACTTGGAAGTGCAGGTTTCAAAATTGCAGATGTTAAAGCAAAACTTCCTCAATCAAAAATATGAATTGGAAAATAAAATACTGTATGGATTTCCGAGACAGATCAGAGATATGGAACTGCGAATATCTTGTTATGAAAAAGACATTACTCTGGCAGAGGAAAATACTCCTGCACTTCATGAAGATTTCCCGACCATGGAGGTACAGGGTGAGGTTTTTACCATTAAAAAGCAAGCAGGAAAAGCACTGGTGAAAGTCTGTCAGAAGATGGCGTCCCCGGATGAAATAGAAATAGGACGTTACCGGGGATTTAAACTGGGGTTGTTTTTCAACAGCTTGGCAAAAGAATATGTCCTGACGTTGAAAGGAAGTCAGACTTACAAGGTAACACTTGGTTCTGATATATTCGGAAATATTACAAGGATAGATAACACCATAGCCGGGCTGCCAGCCTTAAAGGAACAATGCCAGATCAAGCTGAAGGATATAAAAGTACAGTTTGAGAATGCTGGGAAAGAAGCAAAAAAGACATTTAGCCAAGAGGAGGAATTAAGGGAAAAGTCAGAGAGATTGGAGGCATTAAACGCATTACTCAGTTTGGAAATGAAAGGTCATCCAGAAGCAGAACAAGATTCCGGGGAAGTGATGTTGAGAAAAGAAGCAACAGAGATAGTTAGATAGGAGACAGTTGGCGGTGCCTTGAGACACCGCCTTCCGTCAGATGTGCAACCATTATCTGGTTCCAGAAATGGCACAGCAAAAGTTTTTTGGATAAATGAATTGCGGTATATAAGCGGAATGATTTACATAGCCAGTAGGTTTCAAACATTGGAATCTGCTGGTTATTTTAATGCAATCAAACTAGGAAAAACAGGAAAGGAGCTGGTGTCTATGGCGTATATTAAGCCGGAGTTGGTGACGGAGGCAAAAAAAATGGATCTGCTCACTTATCTCAAAAACTATGAACCCGCCATGCTTGTGCGGTTGTCTGGCGGTGAATATTGTACAAAAGAGCATGAAAGTCTAAAGATTTCTAATGGGAAATGGTGTTGGTGGTCTCATGGGATCGGTGGAAGGTCGGCGCTGGATTATCTGATCAAGGTACAGGGCATACCATTTTTGGAGGCGGTAGAGATCATTTTAGGGGAGACAGCAACTAGGCCGCCTGTTTTTGTATCCTCTCAAAAGCATAAAAAACCTGCGAGGATTATAATGCCGGAGATGATTAAACCGTGGAAAGCTTTCCAATACCTAACGGACGAAAGATATATTGACTGGGAGATAGTCACCGAACTGATCAAACAGAAGATGATAATGGAGACCAGGGAACAAGAGGTAGCCTTTGTTGGATATGACGAAAAAGGTGATATAAGGTGTATAAATCTGCGGGCAATGAATGACTCAGATTTTAAGCAAACGGTACTCGGATCCGACCGCCAGTATGCTTTCCGGCTGGTTGCTAAAAAGGAAAATATGACACTCCATTTATTTGAGGGAGCCATAGATCTGTTGTCTTACCTTACTATCCTAAAAGAGCGGGAAGTGGAATATACGAACGGGAACTACCTGTCCTTGGGAGGTATTTACCAGCCAAAGAAAAAAATAGAAGAAAGTACGGTGCCAGTGGCATTAAAAAGGTATCTGTCAGAGCGGAAAACCAAGAGGATCATGCTGCATTTTGACAATGATTATGCGGGTAAAAGGGCGATGGATACATTGAAAATCATCCTGCCAGGTTACGAAGTAAAATCTTTCCCGCCGCCGTGGGGAAAGGATTACAATGATTATCTTAAGAGGAAAAACCAGCGATGGGGACAAAAAAGAGAGGAGAATTGCCGATGAAAGAGAAAGTCAGAGAAAAAATAAAGGTACTCATTATCAAACCGGGAAAAAGACCGCAGGTACAAGAAATCGGGACGGATCTAAAGGATATGCAGGCAGTTGTTGGTGGGTATATACAGGAGTACCAGCCCTTTGACGATGAGGCAGCTATTATATGTAATGAAGAGGGAAAGTTGAGGGGATTGACACTAAATAGGGCAGTTTATGCAGCGAATGGGAATCTGACTGACATTGTGGCGGGAACATTTTTTATCTGTAATGCCCCTATAACAAGTGAAACTTTTCAAAGTTTGTCCAGGGAACAGTTGGAGAAATACGAAAAAATGTTTCATACACCAGAGCGTTTTTATCGGACAGAAAACGGTATTAAAGTACAGAAAATCAGTCCGCAAAGAGATACAGAGAGGTGAAAATGTGAGGAGAAATTCCATCTTAGATACATGGGATGAGAAGAAGAAAAGATGTTCCTTTTTATTGACAATAGAATAGGAAGTCGATAGAATAAAAGACAAGGTAGGACAATTGGAAATATTTTCAGCATAGAAATATGATGAAAAAGGCGGACTAGGAATGGTATTTACGGGAGGAATCTCTTTGGAATGAACATTCAAAGGCAGTAGAATAAAGGACTGAAATGCTGAGTAGAACTAAGGAAAAGCGGTATATGGGGAGTTAAAAGTTAAAGGATAGTGTCTTTTTTTGGCTGGTTTCTGGATGGAATGTGTTGGATTTTATGAAGGATTTTTGGTGACAGAAAAAGGTGCAAATCTGGAATCAATGCTTCACTGGAGTTATGCACTATACTAGCAAGCACTGGATATGGGTGTCCAAGGCACCCATACCCGCTTGTTAGGGGAAGAATCCCCTAAGTCCCCTTGAGATTTTTGATAGTAAAAAGTTGTAAAGGCATGTTGTACAGTACAGATACATAAATAGAGGAGAAAAGTATGATGATAAAGAGAAAATTACAAGTATTCATTTCTTCAACATATTTGGATTTAAAGAATGAAAGACAAGCTGCTGTAGAAGCTATTTTAGGAGCAGGACATATACCAGCAGGGATGGAATTGTTTAAAGCGGGGAATAATTCGCAACTGAACACAATAAAAAAGTGGATAAATCAGTCAGATATTTATATGCTTATATTAGGAGGCCGATATGGAACAATAGAAGTAAGTTCGGGAAAAAGCTATACACAATTAGAATATGAGTATGCTATAATGAAAGGCATTCCGGTTTTTGCTGTAGTATTAAGTGATGATTTTTTGAAACGTAAATCTGCTGAGGAGTCCAATGTTTACGAAGATCAGAATCAAAAGAGCTATGATGAATTTAAAGTAAATGTGAAATCAAAGATGATAAAAGAGGTTAACGAAATAAAGGATATTCAGATTGGAATATTTGAATCCCTGAAAGAACTTGAAGAAGAAAATAAATTTTCAGGATGGATACCTGGTAATTTAGTTGATAGTAATTACAATATGATCAATAGGTATGAAACCATTAAAGATATGGAAGAACAAATTAAGCATTTACAAGATCGTATATTAACATCTAAAGTTAAAAAAGTATGTGGATTATTGTCTCAAAAAGTTACTGTACATTGTAAAATAAAAAATATAAAAAATTGTGATATAAAAAATATTGAAATTACATCATTATTAGAAATATTTTATGATCTTAGTATGTATTTACAAAAGAAAGATTTGACCGTGAGAAGTTTAAGAAATATTTTGAATATTATTATTGTTATAAGATATTCGACAATAGAGCAATTAAGTAGATTGAGGATTGTACATAGTGATTTAGATAAAATAATATATCAATTAAGTAATTTAGAGTTGATTAGGGCATACAAAAATGAATTATATTTACAGAAGTATGAAATGACCCAATTCGGTTGCAATGTATTAAAAAATATATATGAAAATGAGACAGTATTGTAGATGTTTTTCATAGATAAGTAGAAATTATTTTTTAGAAAGAGGGTATTAATTATGTTGGATATTGTGATGATTTTGAAAGAAGCACAATTAGCGATTAAATCTATGTACTCAAGTTTGGCATATTTTGAAATAATTGATTTTGCAAAGTTTATAGATGTATTTGTAAAGTATATTGATAATTTAGTTAATGATAATATGGAGCAATATGCAAATGATAAGTTGTTGATGACAAAGGCTATAAATCGAGCAACAAAAGGCGATAGTCGTAGGGGCGGAGATCCATATGATTATTTTTAAAGGAGAGTCCTAGTTATGAATAAAAGAAGCACAATGTCCTGCTCGTTTACAAACAGTTTGAAATATAAATAGATAGAATTATAGGTTACCGCTGTTTGGTGATGAGTATAATTTAAAAGGAAGGTTATATAAATAATGAGCCAACATCTAAAAAGAAATATTTTATTATTTGCATTATCCTCTATAATAATAGGATGTGTTGTAGTTCCTTTTGTTATAAACTGGCTTTTTGCTATTGACGCTAAAGGTTTATTGATTGCAAAGTGGGAAGCAGAACACGCTCTAGCGTATTCTGCGGGAATATTATCTTTTATAGGAACGGTTGTCTTAGGTTATATATCATATGAACAGGCAAAAGGTGCAAATAAGATGGCGGAACTTGCTGCTGTTTCGGCAAAAGAAGCGAATGAAATCAGTATAATTTCAAGAATTGCCGAATTTGAAGGAGAGAATTTACAACGTGTTAGGGAATGTTATGAAAAATTCTATGATATTTATTTACCACAGAATTTGATAAAACCTGTTATGGAGTGTATGAGGGATGATGGGACAATAGATATGTTAAAAATACAAATTCTAATTGATTATAGAAATGAGTTGATCAGTACTTTTACAAAATACGGAAGAGCATTAAATAGGGATTCTGTATATATAAAAAAAGATATGAAAGATTTTTTAGATGAAATTTTGAAAATGTACCATTTTTCAATAAGTTATATTGATTATTATACATCGTTAGAAAGAAATCATGATAATACCCCCTTTGATGATGAGAAATTCAAAGAGTATGATAAAATATTTTTGACATGGGCGACTAAAGGTAGTCAGTATATAATAGAAAAGGAAGATAGGTTAAAAGCATTTTTATATACGAAAATGACATTAGAGGAAGTAAGGGAATTATATGATATAGAGAAATAGAGTGATATTTACATAGCCACTACGCTAACCCCGTAGTGGCTTATTTCATTTTAGGAGGTGATCAACATTGCGAAAGCGCAATAACCGTGTCAGCGTCCGCTTTACCGACGAAGAGCTTGACCATTTCAAAAGACTGGTAGAACGAACGGGACTATCAGCAGAAGAGTATCTTCGCCAGATCATCCGTGGCGTTGTGCCGAGAAATTCCCCGCCTGCCGACTATTATAAGATGATGAGGCAGCTCTACCGGGTAGGAAACTCCCTCAATCAAATCGCGCAAAAAGCCCATGTATTAAATGTCATGGATAGGCAGCGATATGATCGGGCAGTAGCGGAGTTTGAACAGGCAGTCAGGAACATTACAGAAGCGATTATACTTCCAGAAAAAATGTGAAGGGAATTACCGATTTGGAAAAATCTTTCACAGAAGTGTTCTTTTGGATCAGGAGGTGCAAATGGCGGTAACAAAAATATGGGATGTAAAGGGATGGCTGGGCAAGGTGGTGATTTATATCGAAAATCCAGCCAAAACAGAAAATCCTGCATTTTATGAAAAAAAGGATATGACAGAAACGCAGTCACAGGGGCTGGCGGATGTCATTGAATATGCAGCCAGCTCAGAAAAAACAGAAAAGCAGTTCTACGTTTCAGGAATCAACTGTTCCACGCTGACCGCCCGAAATGAGATGATGGCGGTCAAAAAGCGGTATGGTAAGGAGGACGGTATTGTAGCATTTCATGGCTACCAGTCTTTTGCCGAGGGGGAAGTCACGCCGGATATGGCACATGAGATTGGTGTCAGGCTGGCGGAAGAACTTTGGGGCGATCGGTTCCAGGTGCTGGTTGCTACCCATCTGGACAAGGTCAATCACATTCACAACCATTTTGTTTTGAACTCTGTCTCATTTTTGGATGGTAAACGGTACAATGACTGCACCGCCACCTACATGGAAATGAGGAAAGCTTCTGACCGACTGTGCCGGGAATATAACCTGTCTGTTGTAGAAAATCCCAAGCGGGGGAGGACAAAACAATACGGTGAATACAGGGCAGAGAAAGAGGGAAGATACACCTACCGCAGTCTGGTAAAAGCGGATGTTGACCGTTTGATTGTGCAGGCAGCGACAGACAAACAGTTTTTCTATCTGCTGAAGCAGGAGGGATATGAAGTCAAAAGGGGCAAAGACATTACAGTCCGGCACCGGGATAAGCCGCGGGGGTTAAAGCTGGAGAGAAATTTCGGAACCGATTATTCTTACAAAAGAATCTGCCAGAGGATATTGGATAGTCATCGCCAGTTACCGCCAGTACAGAGCGGGAAAAAGCACTACCATATAAAGGGACGGAGAGAAAAGGCAAAAAAGATAGGCGGACTTCGTGGATTATATTTTCAATATTGTTATGAATTGGGAATCTTTACAAAACAAAAACATTCCCCAGCGAGGACGCATTTTCTATTGCGGGAGGATCTGGCAAAACTGGAACAGATCACAAAGGAGACAAGGTTGCTTGGAACGTATCATATTGATACGGAATCCGGGCTTTTTTTATTCCGGGAAGAGCGGCAGCAGGAGATCAGGCAGTTATCAGCACACCGGAATGAACTGAGAAGAACACTCCGCACAAAAGCCGGGCAGGAGCAGCCAGAAAAAATTCGGAAGGAAATCTCGGAACTAACTCAAAAAATCAGAAAACTAAGAACGGAGGTGGCGTTGTGTGACGGTATTGCAGAGCGATCTGGCTTGATAAGGGAAAAACTGCAGGCTATTCAAAAAGAAAGGCAGCAGGGAAAGGAGGAAACAGCCCATGAATACAGGCGGAGAAGCGGGCGAACAGCTGGTGAGGATGAGCCTCAACGGGGTTGAGGTAGCAGCAAAAATAACCGGGACAGGAGCAAAGCACTTGGCGGTATTATTGTACACCATTTTAAAAAAGCAGAGCAAATCAAAAGGTGCAGTGAGATTATCCTCCATGCTGCGCTCCAATAAGGAACTAAAAGTTTTTACTGTCCGTCAGAGCGATTTAAAAACCTTTGCAAAAGAAGCGAGAAGGTACGGGGTGTTGTATTGTGCCTTAAAGGGCAGACGCAAAAGTCCCGATGGATTGGTGGACATAATGGTCCGGGCTGAGGACGCCGCCAAAATCAACCGCATTGTAGAGCGGTATGAATTGGCGGAACTAGACAAAGCGTCCATACAAAATGAGATAGTAGATGACAGAAAAGATAAAACATCACGAAAACCAGAGACAGGGAAATCAATCCAACGCGGGGAGAAACAGGAGGAACCGGAACTGACCAGAGAAGAGAGCAACCGTGCAGAGACTTTCTTAGATGAGCTGATGGGCAAAGAAAAAGAAGAAACTTCTCAAAAAAAGGAGAGAAAAACGCTGGGGGAACGGAGGGGACAGACAAACGCCCGTCTGTCCGAACCTATCTCGACGAAGCAAAAGAATTCCGAAAAAACATCTTCGAATAATGGAAAAGGGGGGCGGCGTTCGGTCAGGGAAGAATTGGAGCAGATCCGCAGATCCAGAGAGAAGGAGGAAAAACGGAACAAAGCAAAGAGATCTCGTCAGAAGAAAAAGGGGCGGCAGCCGGGGCAGAAGCCAGTGACACATCGCCAGCCGAAACCCCAACGACGCCGCAAAGATGAAAGATAACAGAAAATAGAAGAGCATTCCAGACAGTGCAGAATGGAGGTAAATAATGGGAATAAATTACGATGATATTTTAGCCAGTGCAGAGCAGGCGGGCAGACAGGAATTCGATGTTGAGGCATGGGCAGAGAAGAAAAAGACAGAACGGGAGGAACTCTTTGCCCTGCGTGACAAGATGACCAGTGAAGTATCCACGGATGGCAGCAAGTTTAAGCAGTATCTTGATACGCAGAGCCGTTTCCGTAAATATTCTACGGGAAATGTACTGTTGATCATGGCACAGAGACCTAACGCAACCAGACTAAAGGATTTTGAGGGATGGAAAGAAAACCGGGTATCAATCCGCAGAAATGAAACGGGAATCCGGATTCTGGAACCGGGGAAGGAATACCAGAGAGAAGATGGGACTTATGGCACCTCTTATAACATTAAAAAAGTATTTGATATAGCTCAGACAAAGGCAAAGAAACCGTCCCTCCCTCAAAAACCAGAAGAAAGAAGTGTATTGAAGGCTTTGGTCACACGTACGCCGGTTCCCCTGCAGATGGTGCAAGAACTGGAAGATCCCCAGATGGGAGCCCTGTTTGATAGCAATCAGAATAGGATATTTGTAAAAAAAGGAATGGGAGCAGAGGATATTTTTTGTAGTATGACACAGGAACTTGCCCATGCAGAGCTGGCGATGGGGATGGATGTGGGAGAATATGCACGGGAAGAGAATGCATTTCGCGCCTATTGTGTTTCCTATATGCTCTGCAGACAGTATGGGTATTCCACCGATCAGTTTCACTTCGAGGAACTGCCGGGCGAGTTTGCTGATACAGAACTGCAAGATATCCGCGCTGAATTAGAAGTGATCCGTGATGTGGCAGAGAACATTACCAACAGGATATCCCGGATAATAAGCCAGGAGCGGAACCAGAAAGAGACAGAGCAGACGAGATAACTGAGAGCGGTTGGGAAAGAGAGAAAGGAAAAGGTATATGTACAGAGATAAGTGTGGGACAGACTGGCTCCTGTTTCTTATGGGACTGATTCCTATAGTGTGGGCGGCACTTCTTGCGGCTCCTTACTGTGGGGGTGGATTGCCGGAAATTCTTCAGCACATGGAAAAGATGATTCAGAATCCATTTGCCATACAGTTATGCGGGGACACAAAAAAATGTGTCCTTCTTTTTTTATTGGTTTATGGAATGGGGTTCGGAATTTATTTGTCCGGCAGAAAACATTACAGGCATGGGGAAGAATACGGATCGGCAAAATGGGGCAGAGTCTGGGCAATAAATCGCAGATACAGAAACCGGAAATTTACACAGAACAAGATACTGACAGAGGGCGTGAGGATTTCCACCAATGTGCGGAAACACTACCGCAACTTAAATGTACTGGTGGTGGGCGGTGCCGGGGCGGGAAAGACAAGGTATTACTGTAAGCCTAACATTCTAAATGCCAATACCTCTTTTTTTATTTTGGATCCCAAAGGGGAGATTCTGCGGGACACAGGAAATGCACTGAAAAAACAGGGCTATCAGATACGGGTTCTGGATCTAATCAACATGGAAAAATCCCACTGCTACAATCCATTCTGCTATCTCAGGACAGACAATGACGTGCAGCGCTTAGTGACAAACCTGTTTAAGAGTACTACCCAAAAAGGAACACAGAGCCAGGATCCTTTTTGGGACAATGCGGCAAGTATGCTGTTATTGGCACTGATCTTTTATCTCTGGCACGAAGCACCGGAGGATGAGCAGAATTTTCCGATGGTTATGGAAATGCTGCGGGCTGGGGAAGTCAGGGAGGATGATGAGATGTATGTCAGTCCATTGGATGAACTGTTTGACCGACTGGAGATGAAGAATCCGGATCATATCGCAGTTAAATACTACCGGAGCTACCACAGTGGTTCTGGTAAAACATTAAAATCTATTCAGATCACGCTTGCAGCTAGACTGGAGAAATTCAATCTGGAGAGCTTAAGCAAACTAACACTTACGGATGAAATGGACTTACCTCGGATGGGAGAAGAAAAGATGGCACTGTTTGCTATTATCCCGGACAATGATACCAGTTTTAACTTTTTGGTAAGTATTCTTTATACCCAGTTATTCCAGCAGTTGTTCCTTTTGGCAGATCATAAGTACCGGGGGAGCCTGCCTGTCCATGTCCATCTGCTGATGGACGAGTTTGCCAATGTATCCCTTCCAGATGACTTTGACAAGATACTGTCTGTCATGAGGTCAAGGGGCGTATCTGTTTCGATCATTCTGCAAAATCTGTCTCAGCTCAAGGCATTGTTTGAAAAGCAATGGGAAAGTATTACCGGGAATTGCGATGAATTTCTCTATCTGGGCGGCAATGAAAAAGAAACTCATAAATATATTAGCGAATTACTGGGAAAGGAAAATCTGGACACAAACACCTTTGGGAAAAGCACAGGGCGCAGCGGGAACTACTCAACCAATTATCAGATGACGGGGCGGGAATTGCTGGCTCCGGACGAAGTTCGTATGTTGGATAACCGCTATGCCATCCTGTTTATACGTGGAGAGCGTCCCATTATGGACCGGAAATATAATCTTTTGAAACACCCAAATGTGGCAGATTCCGCTGATGGGAAAGGGGGTGAGTATCATCATGGTGAAATAACAAAAGCGGTGGCGTCTCTATCCCTATATTCGGGTTTGGAAGAACTTCCGGAATTACAGGAAATAGAATGTTCAGAAAAGTATGAGCTTCTGACGGAGGAAGAAGTGGAACAATTGTCAAAAAACGAATCGTTATCCAAGAGATAACAGAAAGAGAGATGAATATGTCTGGAAAGAAAAAAACAAAGCTGACAAAGCAGTTCAAAAAGCAGGCAATGGGAAAGAGAGTGAAAAAAGGATTTCTTTGCTATTGCGCGCTGGTTCTGGTTGTGACGCTGGGCAGCGTATCCGTATTGGCAAAGCAGAATGGCGGGGGAGATCCACTGACGGTAGTCAATAATCTGTCTTCCTTTATTTTTGGCTTAATCCGCGCCATTGGAATGATTTTGCTAGGTTTTGGAATCGTGCAGATTGGTCTGTCCCTAAAATCCCATGATCCAAGTCAGAGAGCAAACGGGTTTTTGACGCTGGCAGGCGGGGTGATCATTACTTTTGCAAAAGAAATCTTAAATACAATCACAGGATAAAGGAAATGGAAGAATCGCAGCTGCGATAGAAAAGAGGTGACAAGATGGATTCAGATAACTGGGTAGTTCAGAATTTGGTCAAAGCATTAGAAACATGGAATGAGAAACTGGCGGAAATCTGGCAGATACTCACCCAGTCTCCGGAGGACTTTAAAGGGGGCGGGATATGGAATGTGACTGTTGATATCCATGGCGCGCTGCAGGCAGTGGCTTATGCTCTGCTGGTTTTGTTTTTTGTTGTGGGTATGGTAAAGACCTGTGGCAGCTTTACCGAGGTAAAGAAACCAGAACACGCATTAAAGCTGTTTGTCCGGTTTGCGATTGCGAAAGGGGTAATTACGTATGGATTGGAGCTGATGATGGCGCTGTTTCAGATTGTGCAGGGGGTGATCCGTACCATTATGAAAACTGCTGGTTTTGGAACGGTGAAAAAAACAGTGCTGCCAAGTGAGATTGTGACCGCGGTGGAGGACTGCGGATTTTTTGAGAGCATTCCACTCTGGGCGGTAACGTTGATTGGCAGCCTGTTTATTACGGTTCTTAGTTTTATTATGGTAATGAGTGTCTACGGGCGGTTTTTCCGCTTATATCTTTACACGGCCATCGCCCCGATTCCTTTATCTACATTTGCCGGGGAACCCAGTCAGAATGTGGGAAAAAGTTTTATCAAGTCTTATGCTGCGGTGTGCCTTGAGGGGGCAGTTGTGGTATTGGCGTGCATTATCTTCTCTTTGTTTGCCACGTCACCACCTGTAGTGAATCCTGAGGCAGCAGCAGTAACAATGGTATGGAGCTACATCGGAGAATTGATCTTCAATATGCTTGTGCTAGTGGGAGCAGTTAAAATGTCAGATCGGGTAGTCCGGGAAATGATGGGATTATAGGAAACAGATATTATGAATATCAAATTTACACTTATATCATTGGAGGATGGAAATGGAGAAAGAAAAATTTAAACAAAGTAGAGAAAACAGTAAAGAGCAGAGGCGGAGAGGACAGTTAAAACGTCTGCGGATGTATGAAGAGAAAAGGAAGGAGCTGAAGCAAAAATGAATATTAAGAAATTTAGTTACCTTGTGGAAGAGCGCATACGTGACCACTTTCCAGAAGAAATCCGGGAATCGTTGTCTATATCTGTTCATCCTGTAAATAAAACAAATGATACATTGCGTTATGGACTTATGATTCAGAGGAAAGAGGAAAATATGAGTCCAGTACTCTATCTGGATGACGCATGGAGAGAATATGAGAGCGGAAAGCCAATAGAAACAATCCTAACGGATCTGACAGCAAAGTATATGGAACATCAGGGAAATTGTCAAATGGAATTATCAATGGAATTTGAACAGGTAAAAGACAGAGTATGTTATCATGTAGTAAATAAAGCAGTTAACCAGAATAACCTGAAAGGTCGGATCTATACAGATATAGGGCAGGGATTCGTAAAAGTATATGAGATTCATCAGAAGTTAGATCAAGTCGGTGCAGAGGGCAGCATTGCTATCACCCATGATTTACTAAAGGATTATGGTTATGATCTGAAAGAGATTTGCCAAAATGCTGAGAAAAATACTCCTCAAATATATCCGGTATACTTCACTACCTTGAGCCGGGAGATTATGGGGGTATTGGGGGATGGATTTGCCAATGAGAATCCCATTGAGCAGGATTTTTATCTTTTGACGAATGAAAATCGCTACAGAGGAGCGGGAGCCTTATTTTATCCGGGTATGCAGGAAAAAATTGCAGAGCATTTGGGGGAGAATTACTATATGCTGCCAAGTTCCATTCACGAGGTGCTGATTGTGCCGGAAAATATGAATCTCACACCAGAAGAATTGGAACAGATGGTGCGAGGAGTGAATAAAGAGGCGGTTTCAAAAGACGAATTTTTGTCAAACAAGGTATTCTATTATGACAGGGAAAAGGAACAGCTTCGAATCGCTCTGCCGGATATTCCAGATATAAAGAAAGAGAACAATAGAAATGAAATAGACCGTTAAAAAGGAGGCATAAAAGTTGGAAGTAAGAATCAACCGGGAAATCCGGAATTATACGGAATCCATGTTTTTCGGACTGTCACTTAGACAGTTCCTATTTTCCGTTTTAGCCTGCGGTGTTGCCGTCGGGCTTTATTTTTTGCTCCGCCCTTATGTGGGAATGGAAATGGTGAGCTGGATGTGTGTGCTGGGAGCAGCTCCTTTTGCGGCACTGGGTTTTTTTCAATACCACGGAATGTCGGCAGAACAATGTTTGTGGGTGTGGATCAAATCGGAAATTCTTATGCCGAAACGGCTTATTTTCCATTCGGAAAATTTTTATTATGAAGCATTGAAACAGTCCATCCAGAATCGCGAAAGAGAGGAATTAAAACAACGATATGATTAAAACATTAAACAACGTCATGAAGCAGGACAGGGAAAAATTTTCTATCCCTAAAAGTGTACAGCAGGCAATCCCAGTTCAGGCGGTATGGGATGATGGAATATTCAAAATAGGAAAAAATAAATTCTCCCGTACCTATAAATTTGTAGATATCAATTTTGCGGTGGCGGGGATGGAGGATAAGAAAATTATGTTTTTTTCTTACAGCGATCTTCTCAATTCCTTTGACAGTGGTTCCACGACCAAAATCACCATCAATAACCGCCGCTTAAACAGGCAGGACTTTGAGAAATCTATATTACTTCCCATGAAGGAGGATGGCTTGGATTTGTACCGTAAAGAATACAATGATATGCTTCTTGCAAAAGCTACGGGATCTAACAGCTTAGTGCAGGAAAAATACGTGACAGTATCCGTCTATAAGAAAACCATAGAAGAAGCAAGGGCATATTTCACCCGAATCGGAACAGATTTGTCCAGCCATTTCCTTCAGATGGGTTCCAAATGTACGGAGATGGATACGTGGGATAAACTGCGGGTGCTGCATGACTTTTACCGCGCCGGAGAAGAAACCGGATATCACTTTGATCTGCGGGAAACCATGCGGAAAGGACACAGCTTCAAAGATCTGATCTGTCCGGACAGCTTAGAATTTGAAAAAGATTATTTTAAAATGGGGAACCGATACGGGCGTGTGCTTTTTTTGCGGGAGTACGCTTCTTATATTAAAGATGTTTTGATATCAGAGTTGACGGATCTGAACCGGGATTTGATGTTGAGCATTGACGTGATCCCTGTACCGATGGACGAGGCAGTGCGCGAGGTAGAAAGCCGCTTGTTAGGCGTGGAAACCAACATTACAAACTGGCAGAGAAAACAAAACCAGAACAATAACTATTCCGCCGTCGTGCCCTATGACATGGAACAGCAAAGGAAAGAGAGCAAGGAATTCCTGAATGACCTGACCTCACGTGATCAGCGGATGATGTTTGGTGTGCTGACGCTGGTTCACACTGCTGAAACAAAGAAACAGCTTAACATGGACACCGCTGCTCTTCTGGCGGTGGCAAGAAAGCGTATGTGTCAGATGTCGGTTTTAAAATACCAGCAAATGGATGGACTGAACACCGCTCTGCCCATCGGACACAGAAAGATCAACGCATTGCGGACGCTGACGACAGAAAGTCTCGCTGTACTAATGCCTTTCCGGGTACAGGAGATTATGGATGAGGGTGGTATATATTGTGGAGAAAACGCCATTTCCCACAACCTTATCATGTGCAATAAGGCAAAACTGCTAAATCCTAATTCCTTTCTTCTGGGGGTGCCGGGCAGCGGCAAGTCATTTAGTGCAAAAATGTTAATCGTAAACCTTGCCCTCGCCACTGGGGATGACATCCTGATCTGTGATCCAGAACGCGAATACGCGTCATTGATAGAAGCAATGGGCGGTGAGGTCATACGGATTGCTGCCGGAAGCCGTGATCATATTAATGCGATGGATATGGTGGAAGGTTATGGTGATGGAGGAAACCCCATTGCAGATAAGTCAGAATTTGTCTTATCACTGTTTGAACAGCTAGATACAAAAGGGATCAATGCCAAAGAGCGTTCCTTGATTGACCGCTGTACAGGTGAGATTTATGAGGATTACAGGAATGGCGGGAAAGTGCCGACTTTATGTACCCTGCGGGAGAAACTCCTTCATCAGAAAGAGCGGGAGGCAAAAAACCTAGCCCTGGCCCTGGAGTTGTTT
>JAAVZE010000058.1 GCA_022791495.1 Eubacterium sp. | reverse complement strand
CTGTCACAATTCGTGCCAAAAGGCAGATAATTGTAATTATCGGGAAGTGAGGTATGATATGAGAGATGTAATGTATTTGATAATTGGATTTGGATTTTTATGTTTTGTGATCAAATTGTTTGTGAGCAGAATGTACCGAAGACTAATCCGAGCCGCCGGGCAGATGGGAAAATCAGAACATCCACTGATGAAAATGCTTCTGAAAAAATTTGAGACATGTTATCAACTAAAAATGGGAGTTGAGAATGTTGAAATTTTTGTGGACAAGTATTTGAATTCCTACCGGGCAGCAGGTGTTCATCTCTACACCTGGGAGGTTTTGGGAGATGTGATGTTTGGAATTACGCTTTTGACAAGTCTTCTCGCTAATCTGTACATAGCAGTTCTGGATAGTGACCGCAGGATGATGATGGAATTTCTTTTTGTGGGAATTGTGATATGTGGAGTCATTATTCTGGAAGACATCTGCTTAAACCTTCGGTTCCGGAGGAAGAGGCTGCTGGTAGAGGTGCGGGATTACCTGGAAAACATCTATAAACCGAGACTGGAAAACCAGGTATTTAAGCATGAAGAGATGGAAGAATACCATAGGGAGTATTTTGAGGAGGAGAGGGCGCAGCTGGAAGAACTGTTGTCTATGAAACAGGAAGAGGAGCCCCCCGTTAAAATTGAATTTACAAAAGAAGAAGAGGCTGTTATCGAGGAAGTATTGAAAGAATATATGGTGTGATGAAGTGCGTAGCTGTGTTGCAGTCATTGGGTTGGACTTGTGTTTTGACAGCTGGTTTGATATAATGAAGTTATCAGATTGGCACAATGTGCCAGTTCAAAAGTTTATTTCTCGAAGTGAAAAGAAAGGGGCGAAGTATGAATAAGCATGTTACATTTGATTATTCACTGGCAAAGAAGTTTATCAGCGATGAAGAAGTAAAATCCATGGCTGATATTGCGGCAGCAGCGAAAGAAACTCTGGTGAGTAAAAGCGGTGCCGGAAATGATTTTCTTGGATGGATCGATCTTCCGGTAGATTATGATAAGGATGAATTTGACAGGATCAAAAAGGCGGCACAGAAGATCCAGTCTGACTCAGAGGTTCTGATTGTAATTGGTATCGGAGGTTCTTATCTCGGTGCCAGGGCTGCTATCGAATTTTTAAGACATGGGTTTTATAATTGTGTAGATAAGTCAGTGCGTAAGACACCTGAGATTTATTATGCAGGAAATAGTATCAGCGGAACATATCTGTCTCAGCTGATCGAAACCATTGGGGATCGGGATTTTTCTGTGAACATCATTAGTAAATCGGGGACGACCACAGAGCCGGCGATAGCCTTCCGTGTATTTAAGGAAATGCTTGAGAATAAATACGGCAAGGAAGAGGCTGCAAAGCGGATTTATGCTACCACGGACAAGGCAAAGGGAGCACTGAAAAATCTTGCCACAGAAGAGGGCTATGAGAGTTTTGTGGTGCCAGATGATGTAGGAGGACGTTTTTCTGTATTGACAGCTGTGGGACTACTTCCGATCGCTGTAAGTGGCGCGGATCTGGATCTGCTGATGGAGGGAGCCCAGAGTATGAGAAAGCTCTGCCTGGAGAGCCCGGTGAGTGAAAATAATTCAGTATTATATGCGGCGATTCGGAATATCCTTTTGAGAAAAGGAAAATCTGTAGAAGTTCTTGCAAATTACGAACCATTTTTCCATTATGTGAGTGAGTGGTGGAAACAGTTGTATGGAGAGAGCGAAGGAAAGGATCAGAAGGGCATTTTCCCTGCCAGTGTGGATCTGACCACAGATCTTCATTCTATGGGACAGTTTATCCAGGATGGATCCCGTATCATGTTTGAGACGGTGATGGAACTGGAGAGTCCGGCGATGGATATTACTTTAAAGGAAGAGCCGGTGGATCTGGATGGCTTGAATTATCTTGCAGGTAAAACTCTTGATTTTGTAAATAAGAATGCCATGAAAGGAACTCAGCTGGCTCATACGGATGGAAATGTTCCCAATCTCGTGATCCGTGTTCCGGAACAGAACGAATTTTATCTCGGAGAACTGTTCTATTTCTTTGAGTTTGCCTGCGGAGTGAGTGGTTATATTCTTGGGGTAAATCCGTTCAATCAGCCAGGAGTGGAGAGCTATAAGAAGAATATGTTTGCCCTTCTTGGCAAACCAGGATTTGAAGAGCAGCGTGAAGAGCTTTTGAAGCGGCTTTGATGGAATATTTGTTAAAATAAAACAGACAGGAGATTCGAAAGAATGAATCCTGTCTGTTTTATTTACGCGGAGGTAAAGCGAGAATACCAGCGAGCTTGTTCGCAAGATATTCGAGTACACCCGCGGCCCCGAGCGTCACGCTTTGCGAGACCGCTCGGGGGTTCAGCAGTAAACCGCTATAAGAAATATTACAGTTTATATGTAACACTGTATTAGTTCTCGATAGCGCCTGTAGGACATGTAGAAGCACATGCTCCACAATCCAAACATGCGTCAGCATCGATCTCAAAATGTGCAGAACCTTCTGAAATTGCTCCAGCAGGACAGTCAGCTGCACAAGAACCACAACTGATGCAAGCATCTGTAATAGTGTATGCCATGATAATATCCTCCTTTTCTAGTAGATACCATCATTCTAATACAAATTGGGGAAAAATACAAGTAAAATTTGACTGAACCTATTAGGTTTTGTATATACTAAATCTAGCTTGACATTTGTTCTGCAAGTGAATATAATCGAAGTGGTACTGTTTTTGAAAGGAGGATCAGAGATGATGGAAGTTACGAAGGACATGCTTATTGGTGAAATTCTTACAAAGGATCAGACAATTGCTGCGATTCTCATGGCATCTGGCATGCATTGTGTAGGGTGTCCTGCTTCTCAGGGGGAAAGCCTGGAAGAAGCAGCTATGGTTCATGGTATCGACTGTGATGAGTTAGTATCTAAAATAAATGAATATCTGGCAAATAAAGCAAGTGTATAAACACAATAGCTCTGTTCAACAGACAAATTGTAAAAGACAGCCCTTTTTCCAAAATAGAAAAAGCGGCTGTCTTTTTGTAAATGCACTAAGTGGTGATCATGCACCCGGATCAAAGCAATGACAGGCGGGTGATCGCATCATCCTTTAAGATCAACTTGTAATGTTCATTGAAGAAATCCTGTGTGGCATAAGTAAGTGCTTCTTTTTTTCCAAATTCACTCACGATGGAGCAGATCCGGTCAAAGGGCAGCTTGCCGTCATGTCGGTTCAAAAGCAGATAGTATCTGCAGGTATCCTCATCTTTCCACATACTGTTTTTTCCTGTATAGAACCGATATATAGCTTTTGAAGCACCTACAGCAATGTTTAGGGATGAAAACGAATATAATCTTCCAAACTCCAGAGGGATCGGTCTATGTTCTGTTTCAGCAGCTTTCTTTTTTTTGTTCTTTTTCAGAATCTCATGAAGAGGAACAAATTCCGTGCCATGCTCAGATTCGGAAGCATTTTCGATAATATCATTTAATTGTTCAAAACAGTTAATCAAGTCTCCATGATAGTTATCTTCTGGCAATTCTTCGGAGTCATCATCGTAATATTCCTCCGCTTCATCAGAATCTTCTTCATATCTATCTGCAATATTTCCAAATCTTGAAAATTTTTCTTCTAATTCTTCCGGATCCTCTACCTTAGTGATCACAAGTACAATGGATTCCTTGGAGGTAGGGATTGCTTCTATCATAAGAGGAATATCATCTGCTTCAAATCCGAAATCCATGTTCGCCTGTTCCATCATATCTCGAAAAAGCTCTTTTGCTTTGTCAGAGCCGTATGCCAGTTCACTGATCTTTAAATGACGCTCAATCAGATCGCGTTTACTCAGGGTGCATCGAATCTGATTATCATTGATGCGTTCTATTCTCAAAAGCCCACTTCCTTTCCGAATTATTTGATGTTGTATGAAAAGTATAAGTTATTAGATAAATAAAGTCAACATATTAAAGATAAAAAATATTGGAAAATTGTAAAGAAATTTGTGACAATTTACACGAATTATGGTTAACTTATGTTTAAACGACAGTTTTTACGTATAAACGACAGTTTTCGCGTACATACAACACTTGATTTTTATCCTGGAAAAATATTATAATATAGGAGAGATAAAAAATGTTCGTGAAGGGGGTGTGTATTTGATTTGGGGCGGAAGGTTCAATCTGGTAACTTTCCTGATAACAGTCTATTTTTCTAACAAGCAGGGTCGCTCAAAATTCCGTTAAACATGTGAATAAGCAGTTGATTATCAAGTTGAATATTTTTTATCTTTATACTTTATGTAAAGGGATAGATTTTACGCATCACGGTGTACACTTCCTTTTTCATGCAGTACGGGAGGGATAAAATGAGAGAAACTTCGTGGCTCCAGGAAGAGCTGAATCGAGCAAAAAAACAGGGACTTACTGTTCATATTGAAGGAAAAGCGTGTCAATATCAGGATCCGGCAAAGTTTTTTCATCTGTTGGAAGAGCCCTCATATATGCTCGACTATGTTAGCGATGAAAACGGAAAAATCACAGGCATTTGCTTTGATAAAGTAAATAAAGATGATTTTTCCTGACGAAGCGTATTGACAGGAGACATACAGATCCAGAGTGCAAATTTAATTAAGTTCGACGGCGCGGATTTGAACCTTGTTTTGTCCTGCTGTTTCAATCCGAAATAGGGTTCAAATTCGCGCCGTCGAGCCAGGGATAAAGATGTATGGATCCGAAATAGGTGGGGATCGGGAACATAAAATTTGATATCGGGGAAGAGGGCTGCCGTTAGGACAGTTCTCTTCCTATCTTAAGGCGGACTGAAATAAAAAAATGGAAATATCCAGTTGCTGTGGAAAGAATGGAAAAAATTTGTTATACTTACAGCAGACATTGTTATATGATAAGCATGAAGCAAAAAACAGGAGGATAAGGGATGTTATTTTTTGAGATTGTGGGGGCATATTATGGTGCATTTTTCATGTGGCAGCTGGTTACAGGAATTATGAATATGCTGTCAGGAAAGATTTTCAGCGTAATGAAGTTTAATTCTTTCCGTTTTCTGAATTTCAAAATTGGTGAAAGTCAGGGAAAATTTACGTTAAAAAAAGACAGGCTTTGTTTTCTTCCCCAGATTAAGATATTATATACCCCTGAGTCAATGGCAGACAAGAGACGCAGGACGGTAGCGATGTCAGTGGGTTCTCTCTGTGGATTTATCTGCTATGGTCTATTTTGTCTGCTGGTGTACCGCCTGACGGCTGGTACAGAATTTTTCCGGATGTTCATGCTGGGGGCGATTATTGTCTTTGCTTTTGGATTATATCAATTTTTAATCGTGATTTTTTCTGGTATGGGAAATTCGATTCAAGCGGTGATGCATAGGAAGAATGAGCAGATTATGGCACTTATCATGGATGGAGCACACCCGGCTCAGCTTGGGGACTGGCTGTCAGAAGAGGTGGAATTATCCGGCGCCGGCCTCGCTGAAAAATATCGGTATATTCAGTTTCAGTATTTCTGTGCATTAGAAAAGGGAGATGAGGAGCGGGTAAGCCAGCTGATATATAAGATGGAAAAAGCACTGCCCCAAAATGTGCCAGATTCTTTAGGTGGTGTTTGTAGTGAACTGATATTTTATTATTCATATCTGGAAAAGGATCCTGGGAAAGCAGAGAGGTATAAAAACAAGGCTCCGTCTATGATCGAGAATGATATGGATCTGAACGGCAGGAGAGTGTATGCCTATTATCTCTATGGAAAAGAGGCAGATACCGATAAAATCCTGGAAGTGATTAAAGAAGGGCTGGCAGTAGCACAGGAATTCCCAATGCCCGGAAATATTCCTATGGAGACAAAGCTGCTGCAGTATTTAAGGGATCTTTTGTAGAAATCAAATTATGATAGGTTTAGGATACAACAGCGTCAATCTGGGGGATCTCCCGATTGACGCTGTTAATGATGACTGGTGTCATTGAACTGACTCATTTATAATTGGCAGGATGCCAGCAGCATTCGCGCCTGGAAGCGTTTCTGTAAGCGGAATATTCATTTGATTTCAGATTAAAATAAGAATCATTAGCAAGTTCTTCCCGTTCCACGTATAGGCTGCCGCTGGCCCGTGCACTCATAAACCATTTCATCAGAGTGAGCCGTCCATGGGCAATCTCGATACAGGTGATGCACTGGGGATGGACACAGCTTCCTGTATTCAGATAAGATGAATCTTCTGTGCTGACCATCGGGCGGTGGGTGTGTCCGGTGATCAAAGTCCGGTGGTATTCTTTTGCCCATGCTGCCAGCTTGCTTTCGGAACGCTGTTTGGTGGTATTGTTTTTGGCGGCACTGGTGGGATCGAGAATTCCTACCTGCTCCAGCGGTTTCCACAGATAGCGGACGAGAAAACAGTTGACTGGCCACAATGTGGAATTCAAGAGAGAGGACTGGTGCCCATGGGTGAGGTACAGGCTTTTTCCCGTCTGCTCATTGCGGAGCACCAGTCCCGGATAAAAAATGATATCAGGAAATAGTTCTTTCTGGCATTGACTAGAGATGCAATAGTAGGTGGAACACTTCTTCCGGGCAAAAGAGGCGCGTTTTTTTATCATATCGTGATTTCCGTAGATCATATAGAGCCTGTTGTCCTTATAAAACCGGGCCAGCTGCCGGAATACGTCACCATGGATTTCTTTGATTTGTTCCATGTTCCGATTTTCCCAGAGTTCGTCTCCATCGCCCAGTTCGATGTAGGTGTAGCCACTCCGGTAATAATAGTTCAGAGCAGCGAGATAAAGATGGCGGTTTTTCAAAAAATTATCGCCCTGGGTACCGCTTCCCCGGTGACAGTCACTGAAAAGCACATAACGGCTTCCATAGTCCAGAGGGAGAACGGGAACATTGCGAAAAGATTTATTTAGTCGTCTTCGGCAGCTCATCCGGATCTCCTTTCAGTGTTTTTGGTGATGTTTTCCCTTTCGTCCAAAACGTTTCAGCCTGAAAATGCGGCGGAATACAAAGGGAATGTAATAATACAGATACAAAAGTTTGCTTCCGGAATCTTCAAAAGGTCTTGTGACAAAACAGAAAAGTCTGCAGAAGATCCGGTTTTTAAACTGAACATAGTGGCAATACCATCTTTTTAAGAAGAACCAATGCTGGCTGCCGGCACGGAAGGTGAAAGACACACTGGTATACATGACGTCGATATCATCGGGATCGTGTCCACAGCCCAGCAGGGCATCCAGAAAGGCATCCCTCATCGACAGGTCGTGGAAGCGGAAGGTGATGTCCACAGACAGCTCTTTTGGTCTGGAAAACAGTCCCATGCAAAAAATGGTCAGCCACCAGTGTTCTTTCTGAAGTGCAGCGACAGGGCACCCTCTTCGTCGGAGACGCATGGTGATATCTGGCATTTCTTCGTTTGAAGCTGCATGAAAAATGGTGAGTTTACGGGCTGCCGGAGGAATGATATGATCGGTATGGTAGATTCCTACCTCACTTCCGGTATTGATGCCGTATTGCCCTTTCCAAAATTCGATCAGCCATGTTTTGCCGTCATAGTCAAAATAAACGGGATAGCTGTCAAAGACCATATTAAAATAAGGCGCTCCCCGGTCATAAACAGCTCCATATCCAAAATCTTTCTGCCAGGCATCTAAACGGCTGGAGAAAATGTCCTGTTTGGCATAGTAGTTATAGCCAAGAGGTTCCACCAGTTCATTCAGGAGCCGGCATTTGTGCATGTCAGACATACAGCAGATCTTGCAGATGATCTTTTTCTTCCTCCAGTGAAAGATCAGGAGGCATACAATGGCGATCAGTACTATGATAGAGATTGTGAGATACATAGAGTTCTCCATTCTTTTGTTTGTTAGTACATTTTATGCGGAAAATGTCGAAAAGTGAGGAGATGCGACGATAAAAGGAAATTAATGTAGAAAAAGGGGACCTGTCCCATTTTTATCTGGAACAGGTCCCTGATTTAGCTCGACGGCACCAATTGGCTCATTATTCTTTTCCGTTCCAGCAGTAGGTGCACAGATTTTCCTGGGGAATTCCTACTGAGGCAAGCATATCATCCAAACGGTTATAGCGCAGGGTTGTAAAATTCAGTTCCTTGCGGATCTCTTCTACCATCTGCTCATACTTTGGTGATTCCGGATCAGTATATTCCTGCAGTATGTCATCGGATACATCTTCTGTGCCCTCCAAACGGGCGATTACGCGTCTTGTGATCAGATCCATCTCCGAAGTGGAACGGGAAAAGTTCAAATATTTGCAGCCGTATACCAGAGGCGGGCAGGCAGGCCGGATATGGACTTCCTTAGCGCCGCTTTTGTATAAGAATTCTGTGGTTTCACGCAGCTGTGTGCCCCGGACGATAGAATCGTCGATCAGGAGCAGGCTCTTGTCTTTTATGAGATCATGAACGGCAATCAGTTTCATTTTAGCGATTAGGTTCCGTTTGCTCTGGATCGTAGGCATAAAAGAACGGGGCCAGGTTGGCGTATATTTGATAAAGGGACGGGAAAATGGGATTCCCGAAGCATTGGAGTAGCCAATGGCATGAGCTGTACCAGAATCTGGCACACCTGCTACAATGTCCGGCTTGACATTGTCCCGTTTTGCCAGGCTGGCTCCGCAGTTATATCGCATTTGTTCCACGCTGACTCCCTCATAAGAGCTGGAGGGATAACCATAATATACCCATAGGAAGGTACAGATCTTTAGTTTTTTTCCGGGTGCCATCAGTACATGTACACCCTTTTCTGTCACGACATCGATCTCACCAGGCCCCAGCTCTTTAAAGTCCTGATACCCTAGATTTTGATATGCAAAAGATTCAAAGGAGATACAGTATGCATCTTCCTTTTTACCGATAACGATAGGAGTGCGTCCATATTTATCTCTGGCGGCGTAAATGCCTTTTGGTGTCATGAGCATCAGCGTCAGGGAACCATCGATAAGCTCCTGTGCATAATGAATCCCATCAATAATATTTTCCTTTTGGTTAATGATGGCAGCCACCAGTTCCGTGGGATTGATGTCACCGCCGCTCATCTCAAGAAAATGGGAATTTCCATTGGTGAAGATAGTATCTACAATTTCTTTTGTATTGTTGATCTTACTGACTGTGGTAATGGCATAGGTGCCGTGGTGAGAGCGCACGATTAATGGCTGGGGCTCGTAATCTGAAATACAGCCGATGCCATAATAACCTTTCATTTTTTGTACATCTTTATCAAATTTGGTTCGGAATGGAGAATTTTCGATATTATGGATGGCGCGGTCAAAGCCGTCCTCTCCATACACGGCAAGACCGCCGCGTCTCGTTCCCAGATGGGAATGATAGTCCGTTCCAAAAAATAAATCAAAAATGCAGTCACTCTTTGCTGCAACGCCAAAAAATCCGCCCATGATAATCTCCTTATTATAACTGATATGCCACTTTATGAGGCATTACAATCCTGGATATCTGAAGACATGTCCAGGTCATTTTACAAATTTATTTTATCAAGCATTGGCGAAGCTGACAAGAGGGAATTGAATTTCTTTTCTTTTTTTCAGGAAGGATGGCAGGATGGTTGCGAAAACCTGCGCTTTTTGTTATAATCATGTCATTCAGCAAAGTTTAAATGGGTGCCTCCTGGCTGACACCATAGAGCCAGATTCTGCTGAAATAGCACGGGAAAGGAAGGATATATATGAAAATAGCAGTAACATATGATGAGGAAGGACAGGTGTTCCAGCATTTCGGACATACGGAAAAATTTAAGATCTTTGAATTTGGAGAGAATGGTCTCGTAAATACGATGATAGTGGATACTAATGGAACAGGACACGAAGCCATCGCCGGGTTTCTTGCGAAAGGAAATGTGAAGGTGCTGATTTGTGGAGGAATTGGTGAAGGCGCCATGATGGCACTTAGTGAGGAAGGCATTCTTGTAGTACCGGGGGTCTCTGGTGATGTAGACGGAGCAGTGGCAGACTTTTTAAAAGGAATTCTAGAGACAGATGATACCCCAAACTGTGATCATCACGGAGAAGGCCATGCCTGTGGTGGCGGCTGTGGAGGATGTCATGGATGTCACTGAGCCAAGTGAAGGAGTGGTTTAAAAACAAGACTATCCCACAAAATAAAACAGAGGCTTTGCTCGGTATGGACACCGAATACACAAGCCCCTGTTTTTGTTTGATATTATAAGGAAAAATGTGGTCAAATGCAGCAGTTCTATTATTATTGCTATTCACCACCGGTAGAATGCCATCTTATCTTACTATTTGTATAAAGTCAATACATGAAAAGAAAGACCTTGAAACGTTATGAATAATAACAAAATATGTTATAAACGAAAGAGATTTGTTGTTTTTTGTTTATTTTCTAAAGTGGCTATGGACGAGGGAGAAAATAAGTGCTATACTATGAGGGATTTGATTTGTAATGGGGAGATAGTTATGAAAAATGACCATTTGGATGCCATAGACAAGCAGATAATTGAGATTTTGGAAAAAGATGCCAGAACTCCAGTAAAAGACATTGCGCAGGCGGTATTTCTCACGGCGCCAGCGGTATCGGCACGGATCAATCATCTTGTAAATGAGAAGTACATTACCGGGTTTCATGCGAGCCTGAATCCGGAACTTTTGGGATATCATATCAAAGCATTTATTAATCTGGAAGTTGAACCAAAAGATAAGAAGGAATTTTATCCTTTTATCAAGGACTGTCCCAACGTGATCGAATGTAACTGTGTTACGGGGGATTACTCTATGCTGCTTGAGGTTCAGTTTAAGAGCACGATGGAATTGGATCAGTTTATCGGTGAACTCCAGATCTATGGAAGGACTAAGACGTTGATCGTATTTTCAACATGTATCGATCATCGGGAAGTTAGTGTGAAGTAAGATTTTTACAGGTAATGGAAGTAAAGAGTGAAAAGGATTTTCACTCAACGAGTTTGTGTCTGCGCGCTGCTTGCCCCAAACCTCGCAAGAACTTTAGTTCTTTTTATGCGCAAACAGCAGCGCGGAAATGAGGTAAGCTATGAATATTACAATGTTAAAGGGAAAGATTCATCGCGCCACTGTTGTGCAGGCTGAGTTAAATTATGTAGGGAGTATCACGGTGGATCCAGTACTCATGGAGGCAGCAGGAATTCTTGAATATGAAAAAGTTCAGATCGTGGATGTGG
>JAAVZE010000184.1 GCA_022791495.1 Eubacterium sp. | reverse complement strand
GTTTATGGACTTCTTGGCGCGAATGGCGCAGGAAAAAGTACCACAATTGAATGTATTCTGGGCACAAAAAACGCCGACAGCGGGAGTATATCAGTCTTGGGATATAATCCGAAAAAAGACAGACATCGCCTGTTCCAAAATGTCGGCGTTCAATTTCAAGAGGGTGATTATCAGCCGGAAATTAAAGTTTCAGAGCTATGTGAAGAAACTGCCTGCCTGTATAAATCCCCCGCTGACTGGAAAAATCTTTGTAAGCAATTCGGAATAGGTGAAAAGATTGATAATGCGGTAAAAAGTCTGTCCGGGGGCGAACGTCAACGCTTGTTTATTGTACTCGCCTTAATTCCTAATCCCAAGCTTGTATTTCTTGACGAGCTGACTACCGGACTTGACACAAAAGCCCGACGTGACGTTTGGAAAATTCTATCAGAACTGAAAAGCAGGGGATTAACTATCTTCTTGACTTCTCATTTCATGGACGAAGTAGAAGCCTTATGTGACGAAATATGCATTTTGAAAAAAGGAAAAGCCGTATTTTATGGAACGCTTGAACAGGCAAAGGAAGTCAGCGACTGCGTAAAATTTGAGGACGCTTATCTTACACTTTCCGGTGAGGAGGATATAACAGGATGAAATCATTTGTAATACTTTTAAAAAATGAGCTAAAGCTCAACATTAGAAATATGAATATGGTTATTTTTGCAGTTATTATGCCACTGATTGTCTTAAGTATTCTTGGCTTTATTTATGGAACAGAACCCGCCACGCAAGGGACAGTATACACTTTTATGGAACAATCTTTTGGCGCACTTTGTTGTATTTCCATTTGTGCAGGCGGACTTATGGGATTACCTCTTGTGGTATCAGAATATCGGGAACGAAAAATTTTGAAACGTTTTCAAGTTACCCCTGTCAGTCCGGCAAAATTACTGGTCGTAGAATTTACAATTTATGTTATATATTGCATTATATCAATGCTCACACTGTTTTCTGCTGCTGCGTTATTCTGTAAAATAAAGATACATGGTT
>JAAVZE010000057.1 GCA_022791495.1 Eubacterium sp. | reverse complement strand
GCACAGATCGTCGGGCTGGCAGACGCCTATGATTCACTGATCAGTGAGAGGATCTATAAACCCGCTTATGGCAGAGCGGAGGCATTTGAGATGATCATGAAGGGAGAATGCGGGATCTTTAACCCGCGTCTTATGGAGATCTTTTCCCTGGTAAGAATGGATCTCGAAGATGTTCAGGATGAGATCGAAAGGATCTATAGTGTAGAAAATAAATAGATGTCAGCCAGGTGGCGGGGATTTGGACGTTGTTTCACATCCCCGCTATTTTGCTAACGCATTTTGACATGTTTATATGACATAAGGACATTCTTTATTTTTGCTTTTTTGATATCATATTGTTATGGAATACCATAGAGGATATTGTATTTTATGGACGGAAATTGTGAATGGAGGTAGTGAAATGAAGCGAACATTGCGACGTATTTTGACAGGTGTTCTCTCTGCTGCACTGGTCATCCCGATGTGCAGTACAGGTACTTCTGGAAGTACTGCAGAGGCAGCGGAGGTGCTGCAGCCTGTCTATCAGTGGAATTTTGAAAAAGTAGAAGGGGAGACGGTGGAAAATGCCGGAACGGCGTCCCAGGGAAATGCACTGTTGAAGGGATCGGCTAAGGTAGATCCTGGGGTGGTAGAGATGGCTGGGAAAAAGTATTCCGCCGACACCAACCATGTTTTGAAGCTTTCCGGCGGGGCGAAAGGCAGTTCCTATGTAGAGCTTCCCAACAATTTATATGAGGGAATAAATGAAGAGACAGGACTGACGTGGTCTTTCTGGATGAAACCGGATTCTGGGATAGCCAGCTATTCCAGACTGTTTAGTTCCACAGACAGCCAGAATAAAAATGAGTTTGCCTTCGCGCCGCATTCCAGTGACAGCGTGTGGAATCTTATTTTTGATGATAACTCAAGTTATAAACATATCTTTAATTCTGAACCTGAAAAAAATGCCTGGAATCTTGTGACGATTACAGTATCGGCAGATGAAGTAAAGTTTTATGTAAACGGAGCTCTGGCAGAGTCCACCTGCGGTGGAGGCGATTCCCAGGTTTTGACCAGCCGGCTGAGTTCCATCAGCAGTCTTGTGAACAATGCGCTGGGTAAGACCTGCTCCACATGGACGGACGGAGACTGCGCAATACAGCTGGATGATGTAAGTCTGTATGACAAGGCTTTAACTGCTGACCAGGTGAAGGCGGCAGCACAAGGATATGGAATTGACGTGAGCCAGCAGAAACCTCCGGCAGAAGAGATCGTGCAGGATGACGGTTCTGCCGGTATGACAGAGATAGAAGAACTGGAGACAGCTTCGGTGGATGGAAGCAATGTGGTGCGGATCTGGACGGATTCTTCCCAGAAATATTATTATTCCGCATACCGCAACGGAGAGGTTGTCATGAAGTGTGCGCCTCTGGGGCTGGTCACAAAAGGGGTAGATCTGTCCAGCAGCCTTGAACTGGATAAAGGCTCCATCCGGAAGACAAAAGGAAAAGAAGAGTATGACTGGATCCAGGGAAGTTCCAGCCATGTGTCCAAAGAGTATCAGGAGACAGCCTTTACCCTCAATAGGGGAAGCAGTAAAATCACCATGATCTTCCGTTTGTTTGAGGATGGAATGGCATACCGCTACGAGGTAGACGGCGATACTGGCAGCAGCGATGAAGTGACGGAGATAACAGAAGAGAGAAGTTCTTTTGTACTTCCGGATGCAGCCAATATATGGACCATGGGCGTGTCGGCAACTTATGAGGCAAGTACCTACACCCCACGGAAGGTGTCCAGCATTAAGAGCGCAAACAGCAGCTATGGCCCTCCGATCCTGGGAAAAGTGCCGACGAATAATGGGGATTACTGGGTCCTTCTCACAGAGGCAAACGTGTATAATGAAGAAGAGCCTTACTGCGCTTCCGGTTTCAAGACGAAGTCAGGCAGTACGGCACTGCAGGTTAATTTTGGTCTGTATCTGGAGCAGGAACAGGATGACTCCAAGAACGGGCAGACATATCAAGCTTCCTACAAAGGTATTTCCAGTGTGAAGATGACGGATGTATTCCATACACCGTGGCGTGTGGCTGTTATGACAGATAATCTGGAGAATCTGGTAAACAGTTCTCTGATCTCAGATCTGAATCCGCCGGCAGAGGGAGATTATAGCTGGGTAGAACCGGGAACCTCATCCTGGTCCTGGTGGTCAACTACCAGTGATGCCATCGACTACAATACCATGTATGATTATATTGATTATGCCGAGGAGACGGGACAGAAATACTGCCTCATTGATTTTGGCTGGGAAGTGTGGAAGGACTATGAGACCAAGATCCGGGATCTGGTTGCCTATGCAGAGCCCAAGGGTGTTAAACTGCTTTTGTGGTATGGCGTGAATAAGTTTGACCAGCCTCATAAATTTGACCTGGATAATCCAGAGACCATTGAACAGGAATTTGCCTGGTGTGAAGAGCTGGGCGTCAAAGGTGTGAAAGTAGATTATATCAACAGTGACAGTCAGTTTGCCATGAAGGTTATGTATGATCTGGCGTCTATTGCCGCTAAACATAAGCTGGTACTGAATTATCATGGTTGTACCGATCCCAACGGGGAAAATCGGACATTCCCGAATATTTTATCCAGTGAAGCCGTTATGGGTTCTGAATACTTTAAGTGGGGAAGCGGTTCGCCGGTTCAATCGCTCCTGATGCTGCCATATACAAGAAATGTCATTGGCTCTATGGAGTTCACACCGGTGGGAATGAGCGTTAAAAACGTAACTGCTACCGACGGATTTATGCTGGGCATGACGGTTGTATATGAATCTGCGATGCAGACGCTGGCACATTCTGCTTATGTCTATCCGGGATACGGCGGATCTTCCCTGCTGTCTGGTCTGCCAAGTTCATGGGATGAGAGCCGGCTGCTGGCAGGTACTCCGGGAGAGTCTGTGATCCGGGCAAGAAGAAGCGGGGAAAACTGGTATGTAGGCGCTATGACGGATGCAGCCAGTGATTATGAGATCTCTTTAGACTTCCTGGATCAGGGAGAGACTTATTATGCATATATTTACACCGATAGAGAAGGGGGCGGCATCGATGTGGAAACCCGTCAGGTGACCTCCGATACCGTGATGAATCTCAGCCTGATGAAAGCCGGAGGCTGTGCGATCAAATTCAGTAAGAATGACCCCATCGGATTCACAGTACATGACGGATATAAATATTATGAGGCAGAAGAGGCACAGATGGGAGAGGGAACTTCGATTTCCCAGACAGATTATGTTTCAGGCAAAAAGTTTGTAAATATAGGTGGAAACAGTAAGAAAAATATAACTTTTGAAGTGGAGGCTCTGGAGGAGGGCGAGCATGAGTTACGGCTGTTCTTTGTATCCCCTACTGCTAAGAATCTGTATGTAAAAGTGAACGATGGAGATCCCATCGAGCTGAGCAGTATGGTTGCCGTGGCTGGCGATGGCAATGCTGTTGCGGCGAAGTCCATCAATGTTAACCTGGAAGCAGGCTCCAATACAATCTGTCTGTATAATGACAAGGCTGGGGCACCGGGTATCGACCGGATCGCTATCTCCAAGGCAGACCTTTCCATGTCAGAGGTAACATTGTCAAAAGAAGAATATGATTACAGTGGAGAGAGAAATACACCGGCGGTAACCGTTGTAAGAAATGGCGTCACATTGACTGACGGAGAAGACTATCAGGTTTATTATTCCAACTGTAAACAGGCAGGTACTGCCACAGTGACAGTTGTGGGAATTGGCGAGTATGCCGGCAGGGTACAGAAAACGTATCTCATCAAGAAGGCTCCGGAGCCGCCACAGGTGACCCCGGCGCCCCAGAATCCAGCAGGAAATGGTGCCCAGGCAACCCCGGCACCCTCCGTTCCGACATCTACACCGAAAGCTGGCATAAAGAAGCCGGGAAAGGTTCAGGGTGTTACGGTCAAGAGCAAGAAGAAAAAGACGATGACAGTAAGCTTTAAGAAGCTGAAAGATGTTTCATCCTATCAGATCTCTTACAGCATGAATAAGAAATGGAAAAAAGCGAAGACTGTCACCGTAAAGAAATCCCTTTCCAAGAAAGTGATTAAGAAACTGAAATCAAAGAAACTGTACTATATCCGTGTGCGGGCGCTCCGTAAATCCGGTACGAAAAAAGTGTATGGCGCATGGAGCAAAGTGAAAAAGGTTAAGATCAAGTAACAGAATTGTTATTACGAATTAAACTGGCCTGCTGCCAGGCCGGTCTGGCGGTGTGTCAGGCGAAATAAGAAAGTACTATCAATCATAGGAGAACCAGCACAGAAATATTGTGAAAATGGTTCACCGGTTGATAGTACTTTTTCTTTCCGGGTTGACGTGTCGGAAAAGAGGTGATAGTATAGAGCTAATTGGCATGATTGGGATGAAGCAATGGAGCTGGCAGAGAGGAGGGCAGGGCAGTCATGGAAGAAGAGTGGCAGGTCTGGTGGCTGAATTTTAGTCAATATGAAGATTTGCGTCTCTATGAGGTGGGGAGACAGAAATGTTCCGCGGGTTATGAATTCGGACCTATTATCCGGGATAAGTATATTCTGCACTATGTTTTTAGTGGGGCGGGGACATTATATTTAGATCAAAAGGAGTTTGCGGTGAAGGAGCAGAGCCTGTTTTTAATGCCCCCCAATACACTGGTTCGATACCAGGCAGATGACGCAAGACCGTGGCATTATATATGGATCCACATTCACGGATTTAAAGTGGTGGAGCTGCTGCAGAAGGCAGGATTGACAAGAAAGACCCCGGTGCTGCATCTGCCAGATGTTGGTGCACGACTGGGGGAAATTCTGCTGGAAATATGCGATTGTCACGAACAGGAGTATACCTGTATGGGAAAGTTATATTATTTTTTCCAGCTTTTGATCGATCACTCCCCGGTTAAGCCGGAGGAAAGGGAGCAGAGGGAACCAGCCCTTCGTTACGTTCAGTGGGTTATCGATTATATCAATCAAAAATATTCAGAACCGATCTGTGTGCAGAGCATAGCTGATTTTTGTGGAATTGATAGATCCTATCTCAGCAAGGTGTTTAAATATGCTACGGGCTATACCATTCAGGAGTATTTGATCCAATTCCGTATAAAGAAGGCAAAGCAGCTGCTCAGGGAGACCGCCATGCCGGTGCAGCATGTCTCCTATTCCGTCGGTTACAATGATCCATTTTCTTTTTCAAAGGTGTTCAAAAAACAGACGGGCATGTCTCCGTCGGTATGGAGAAATGCAGGGGGACATAAAGTATGAAGTATATCTCGATCAAAAAAGTTTTGGACGGAAGATTTATTCACCGCTATGATATTACCTATGAGACAGAAGAGGGAAGAGAAAAGATATACGAGATGATCAGCCGGAATCCAGAAGTGGAGAGGCTGGAGGACCTACAGAAGAAAAAAGCAGATGCGGTAGTGCTGATCATGCATGATGAGAGCGGGGAAAAGCTGCTTCTTAACCGGGAGTTCCGTCTGGCACCCGGGGAGTGGGTGTACAATTTTCCGGCAGGGCTGATTGAGCAGGGTGAGACACCGGAGGAGAGCGCCGCCAGGGAATTGAAAGAGGAGACGGGACTTGAACTTGTAAGTATCAAAGAAATCCTGCCCATCAGTTACAGTGCGGTGGGATTTTCCAATGAGACCAATCTGTGTATTGTGGGTACAGCAGCGGGCAGGATTCGGATGAGTGACTCCCCGGTGGAAGAAATCGAGGCTGGGTGGTATGCAAAGAAAGAAGTACGGCAGCTTCTTCAAAATGAACTTTTTGCCGGAAGAACCCAGGCATACAGCTATCTGTGGAGCAGGGAATAAGCGCAGAAAATAGCTGGAAAAGTATTTTAAATTGTGTTAAAATAACGAAGGAAAATCTCAGATAGGGAGGCAGAAAAAGTGAAGAATAAAAGTATTGGAATAATAACTATTATTTTAATTGCACAGATCATTGTGATGGCAATTGTGTATTATTTTGTGGATTTTTCTGTGACGGGATCAATGAAAGAAAATGCTGTGAAGACGATGGAAACTGTTTCTCAGGAACGATCACAGATTATCGAAAATTATATTGTTGATACAGAGAACTATCTGACGGCCTACAGCCGTGCCGGGGAGATCAAAGCGCTTTTAGAGAACCCTTCTGATCCGGATGCTGTCAGGGAAGCACAGGCATATACGGAGCGGTTCAGCAAAGACCGGGAGTACCTGGAAGGCATTTATACAAGCGACTGGCAGACAAATGTGCTGGCACATACCAATCCTAAAGTGGTGGGCATAACCACGAGAGAGGGCGAGGCGCTGTCAGCTCTGCAGAAACTTTTGCTGGATTCAGAAAAGGTGTATAATGCGGGAATCATCATTTCACCTGCCAGTAAAACGCAGATCATTTCTATTTACCGGGCGTGCTATGATGAGGATAATAATCCTGTTGGTCTGGTAGGCGGCGGTATTTTTACGGAAGGTCTGGTAAATATACTGGACAGTCTGCCGGCAGAGGGAATGAAACAGTTAAATTATTACCTTGTGAATACAAAGACAGGGGAATATATTTTCCATTCAGATAAAGACAAAATAACGAAGGTGGCAGAAGAACAGTATATTAAGGATATTTTGCTGGAGATCAAGGATGGCGATCCTTCCGGGTCACTGACCTTTGAGGAAGGGGATACGGAGTATCTGGCATCCTATCAGTTTATGGATGGAAGAGACTGGGCATTTGTCATTACAGATCCCTCATCGGAGGTTTTTAGTTCCCTGGGAAGGATTCGGTTTACGCTGGTCCTCATATGTATTGTGGGTGTAGCCATTCTGATGGCATTTACATATAAGATTATAGATCGTCTGATAAAGTCGCTGAAAGAGGTTGTGGAAACACTGGGATTATGCAGCGGCTCCCTGAACACAAAGACCGACGACCTGAGTACCCACGCCCAGAACCTTGTGGGATGCGTGACGGAAAATACGTCAATCATCGAAGAGCTGACGGCGAGCCAGGTACATACAGATGATATCGTGGAAGATGTGCATGAGAAGGTTATCGATATTGGAAAATGGATGGAAAATACCATGGAACATCTGGGGATGAGTGTCAAGTCCAGTGAGGGACTGATACGCCGTTCCAGTGAAATGAATGAACAGGCGCAGGATGCCTATGAGAACAGCCGAAAGACCTTTGAGGATACCAAAGAGGTAGTTAAGGATGTTATGCAGCGCCTGGAGGAAATTTCACGGATTAATAAGATGACAGGGGAGATTGTGGACATTGCATCCCAGACCAAGCTGCTTTCGTTAAATGCTTCCCTTGAGGCTGCAAGAGCCGGTGAGGCTGGAAAAGGGTTTGAAGTGGTGGCTGCGGAGATCGGCGAGCTGGCACAGACGACGACAGCGACGGCAGGCGATATCCAGAGCATATGTGACGCTGCCAATACCAGTATTGAGGACGTTAAAAAATGTTTTGACACGATCATAGAGTTTTTAGAGCAGGCCGTTATGGGACAGTTTGAAATCTTTGCAGAAAATGCCCGTCAGTACAGTGTTTCGGCAGATCAGATACGTCATGATATTATGGATTTAAACGAATCATCGGATGTACTGAGTAGTTCCCTTCAGCAGATCACCAGCAGCGTCACCTCTGTCAAGGAAGTTACACGGGAAAATAGTACTGCCATCGGAATGATTGGACAAAAAAATGGAAATACGTCTCAGATCGCAGATAAAATCCGACTGCAGTCAGATGACAACAGAAAATTAATCATGCAGTTAGAGAAATTGATTAAACGTTTTAAATTTTACACATCCTAATAAAATGGAGATGAATTATAATGAAACAAATCAGAGAGTTATTTCAGGCAACAGATATGACGGTAGGAAGACCATGGGAAAAGATCGTTGCATTTACGCTTCCTATGCTGATCGGCAATATTGCCCAGCAGCTTTATAATACCGTGGATAGTATCGTCGTGGGCAAATATGTGGGGGACAACGCGCTGGCGGCTGTGGGAAGCGCCGGGCCGATCCTAAACCTGCTGTTGGTATTATTTATCGGGATCAGTATGGGAGCCAGCATTATGGTGGCTCAGTACTATGGAGCAAAACAGAGAAAGGATCTTTCCTGCACGATAGGAAACTGCATTCTGCTGACGGCAGCAGCGGTGGTTATAATTATGGTTCTGTCATTGATCATTGTGAAGCCGCTGCTGGTACTTTTAAAGACGCCGGAAAGTATCATTGGCTGGTGTACTTCGTATCTTATGATCATGTTTATCGGTATCGTGGGATGTGCTTATTACAATATTCTCAGTGGTGTTTTGAGAGGACTGGGAGATTCCTTTTCGGCATTGTTGTATCTTCTGGTATCTACCGTGCTGAATATCGTGCTTGACCTGCTTTTTGTGGCGAAGCTTGGGATGGGAGTCAGCGGTGTGGCACTTGCTACGGTGATCGCCCAGGCGGTATCGGCAGTTCTGTGCTTTTGGCGTCTGGCTAAGATGACGGAGATATTTGACCTAAAACTCTGTTATATGAAGCTCCATAAAAAATACGCCAGGAATATTATCCGCCTGGGACTTCCCTCCGGTCTGACCCAGGCGATCTTTTCCATGGCTATGATCATTGTACAGTCACTGACCAACAGTTTTGGCGAGATGTTTATCGCGGCGAATGTAATCGTTATGAGAGTGGATGGTTTTGCGATGCTGCCTAACTTTTCTTTTGGAACTGCCATGACTACATATGCCGGGCAGAATGTGGGAGCAAGAAAACAGGATCGTGTGAACCAGGGAGCGAAGCAGGGCACATTGATCGCTGTGCTCACTACATCTGTTATCACAGGTGCCATTCTTATTTTTGGAAAGCAGCTTATGGGGATCTTTACTGACACCTCCGAGCTGGTGGATCTGAGCCGGCGCATGATGGGTATCATCGCATTCGGATACATAGCCATGGCAGTAACCCAGAGTCTATCCGGTGTCATGCGGGGAGCCGGCGATACCATGACACCGATGTGGATTTCCTTATTTACTACAGTTGTAGTTCGGGTGCCTGTGGCTTACGGAATTGCCTATCTGACCAGAAGTGCGGAACTGCCCAATGGAAGGCAGGAATGTATCTTTATTTCCCTGTTATGTTCCTGGGTGATCGGCGCTGTGGTGACAGCGGTCTTTTATCGTATGGGAAAATGGAGAGAGAAGGCGCTGAGCTAATGATTTTGAATGAACAGTGGGGCAGGATTTGACTGCCCTTCTGTTTTTTTAGATGTGATGCGCAAAAGGCATGCGCGAATGGAGGAAGGAAAATATGGTGTTAAAAAATAAGATCTATTTGTACGTGACGGAATTTTTTGCAGGAATGTCAGTGATGGCGGTGGAGCTCGGAGCCAGCCGCCTGCTGGCTCCTTATTTTAGTTCATCCCAGATCGTGTGGACGATCATCATAGGGACGATTATGATCGCTATGGCGCTGGGAAATATTTATGGAGGAAGGGCTGCCGACAAAAACCCAGATCCGGACAGGCTGTACCGGCGGATGATCGTCGCAGCAGTGTGGATCGCCGCCATTCCTGTTGTGGGAAAATATATTATTCTGGGAATTTCTGCGCTGCTTATATTTTCTGTGAGCAGCAATTTTCTGATCTGGGCCGCATTTGCCGCCTGCATGGTGATCTTTGTATTTCCTCTGTTTCTCCTTGGAACCGTAACCCCTTCCCTGGTAAAATACACCGTAGACAGTTTAGAGGACAGTGGAAAGACCGTGGGCATGCTGAATGCTTCTAATACCATCGGCAGCATCATCGGAACCTTTGTACCAACTTTCGTGACGATTCCTGCTTTTGGAACCTCGGTGACATTTTTGGTCTTTGCGGGAATTCTTTTACTGCTGGCACTGATTTATTTTGTAAGCAAAAGAAAAAGGGGCAGAAGTGTCGTTGTGGGAATGATCCTGTTTGCTCTGTGCTGTGCCGGTGGTTTCTCCGATCGTTTTGCCTTCTGGGAGACTGGGCTGATCTATGAAGGGGAGTCCGTATATAATTATCTACAGGTCAAAGAGGATAAGAATAATGTGATCCTCTCTACAAATGTGCTCTTTGGCGTGCAGTCGATCCTGCGAAAAGATGCCAGCCTGTCGGGGATGTATTATGACTATATGATGGCGGCGCCAGTCATGGCAGGAGTGAATGAAAAGGAAGATCTGGAAGTGTTGGTTCTTGGCATGGGGACGGGAACTTTTGCCCTGCAGTGTGAGAGATATTTTGACAACATTCACATCGAGGGGGTGGAAATTGATGAGAAGATCACAAAACTTGCGAAGCAGTACTTTCAGCAGCCAGAAGATATACCGGTGGCCACTTATGACGGCAGGGCGTATCTAAATGCTGTGGATAAAAAATATGATGTGATTCTGGTGGATGCATTTCAGGATATTACCATTCCCTTTCAGATGTCCTCCGTTGAATTTTTTACCCTTGTACAAGCTCATTTGAAGGAGGGCGGAGTAATGGCTGTGAACCTGAATATGAAGGGAAGCGAGGAGGGCAATATCAACCAGTACCTGTCGGATACCATTGGCAGCGTATTTAAAAATGTATATACGATAGATGTGCCTGGATGTACAAACCGTGCTTTATACGCTTTTGATTCCGGGGAGACCGTGGACTGCTTCCGAAGAGGGATCGCTGTTGAGACCGATGCAGATCTCACGGCTCTTATGGAAAAAATATTGGGCGGTATGCGGCCTTATGAAGCTGGAAACCTTGTGATGACAGATGACAAGGCACCGGTGGAGCTCCTGGGGATGCGGGTGATCGACAGCCTGATCCGTGACGAGGTGGAGTATTACCGGGGGATTTATGAAAGAGAGGGTGTAGAGGGGCTGCTAAAAGGGTTTTAAGAACTAGGCGGGGGATACAACCAATGGTTGATGTGATTTTTTGCGTTCTAATTTCGTAAAAGCGATATAGTTTATCTGCATAATCGTTCAAATCTTTATACTTTCCTTTTTCAGTCAGATTAAATCCCGCTTTTTCAATTACTTTCCAAGATGGTATATTTTCATCTCTCACTGTTGCAATTAGTGTTTTTGCATTATAATGACTGAAAAAATATTCCGTATATGCTTTAACCGCTTCAACTGCATAACCGTTATTCCTATATTGCGCCCCGATAAAATATGTAATACCTGTTTTCTGAAAGTCTTCATAATAGGAACATCCGACCGAGCCGATTACCGCAGCTTCAGCCTTTAAGGTTATTGTATAAGCCAGATAATCCATATGGGGATTATCTCTGAATGCAAAGTCTTTTGCTTCATCTATCCAGGTTGTTATCCAATTGCCGCAGTCTGTATCAAAACCACAAATTTATCCATATGAAATTGACAGGTGTGGATACTAACAGAAATAAACCGTGGCAGTTCCGCCTTGATCCTCCTGATAATTTTAAAGCAAAACTACGGGATATTAAAGGTCACCTTGTGCAAAAAGGTTATCTTTTCCCATGCCGCATACAAACGGATTAGAATCATAACAGTGACAAAAATCTAAAAAATCAGAACGCTGCCTTGGATCTTTCATGATTTTAACAAGCAGCTCGTTTGGCAGAGTTCTTGCATATGCACCTGGACCTGCCAATTGGATATTTTTTACGCCATAACGTTCTGATATATCTTTCAATTCGTCCGGCATAAAGGTGTATGTGATGCACCACGGTACATCTCCGTTTTCGTATTCAGCAATTTCATCATCACCGCCCATAAGTCCCTCATTCCACAGCTTTATAACTGCCTCTTTACTGAAATGAAAAGATTCAACTGCATTTGTCTTATTGCTAATGCACCATTTGACAAATGGATCATTACAATCTGCATCTAATATAAATTGGTTTTTTTGTATCGGATTTGCTAAATACGGAAGATACCCTAAGCGGCTTGACACACTGATCATAATACGTTTGCAGCAAATGCGTATAAGTTCCCCAATAACCTGTTCCTGATTGGGGTAGGTATATGAAACGGGAGCGTCAAAGGAAATAACCATATCAAATGATTTATTTTTGAAATCACTCAGATTTTCTAATGCCCCATTCACAAAGGTTATTTTATCAAGAACTCCTTCTTTCTCCGCCAATTCTTTTGCTTTATTTATCATAGGCTGTGAAATATCAAAATGTGTAACTTCACAACCATGTTTCGCGAGAAGAATGGAAAACCTGCCGCAGCCTGCTCCACCGTCAAACACAGTTTTTATCCCATCCAAATGAGAAAGTAATTCTTTTTCAATATGGCTTTTTTGAATGATGTCATCAATAAAGGTTTCCTCACGTTTGCTTTCAAGTTCCCCTTTATCCGGCATATTCCACAAACGTTCAGATATTTTTTGACTGTAGTCCATAGCTCTCGTCTCCTTTTTCCAAATATAATCCAGCTCCAAACCGGTCCCGCAAGGCTCTTGGATAAGGTTGTGGGAAGTTGTATTACACTTTCCAAATATATTCGATGTAGTCAGTTCGCAGATCCAGGATAATATTTGCATTATAGTATAAGTTTACAATCAAGGACTGATAGGCAACATAATGATAAAGATATTCAACTCTTTTCCGTTTCACAAGGCTGACCAATTTATCAAAATCAATTTCGGCATACAATCTTTTGAATTTAGGGAATTTCTGTATTTTCATTTGATAAATGTCAAAAGTATCAATTAAGTGTATTTTTATTGTCAAAGACTTGGAATTTGGACGAATATGCTGAATGAAATCATGAATTGATATGCCCTGTTGGAAGTCCAAAATAAGAAAATTATCTGATAATGAGACGCTGTTAATTACACAGTCATGGGGTACTGGAATTGTAGGCCATTCTGCTTTATCCAAATAATAAATCATAGGAAACCTCCCGATAACTTCCGCTTATCACTATTCAAGTACCCATCACAGGGCTTCTTATGGATGTTGTCTGAAAAATGTTTCTTCGCATTTTTGTTTTGAAATCTCTTTTAAATCATCAATGGCCATCTCTACGTCAAAAGTATGGAAGCCAGGCCAACACTCGTTCATTGTTTTGGCATCGGCAGTTTTATATATTTCGTGGCTATATTCCTTTGTGTAGTAATGCCAGTAGCGATAGGTATACCCTGCCCAGTACATTACTTCTACAGTATAGGTTGTGCCAGCCTTTTTAAGTCCGTTTACTTCATCATTTAGTTCCTCAAGAATATACTCCTCACCAGCCCACTGTAATCGATCGTAGACATCATCAAGGGAAGCAGCAGTTTTGCTGTTCATAAAAGATTCTATAAAAGATGGGCAATCCAATCCAGATTGCAGCGCAAGTTCAAACAACCGTCCTTGTATGTCGCAAAGCTGACGTTTTTCAAGCGTAAAATTCTCCATTTTAATCACCTGCCTCTAAGATTTCATCAAAAAACCGACCGTCACGTCGATATTTCCGGCAGATTTCATCTGCCATTGCAATACCTTTCGAGCGATTCACTTCACTATTTTGTTTAAGTTTGACCCGATCATCCTTAGAAAGTTCTTGTTCGTTTAAAATTTTTATTTTTTTACAAGTCTTATCCGTTAAAGCTACATACTGCTTACCAAGTTTCAACGCTGAAAGACTGTTAATAAGTGCTAGATCCGTAATCTCTCCATTGAAAAAGCGATCCAGAACAACGAACATTCTGTCATTGGCTATATAGCCAACAATCATGTCACAGTCTTTACTTAAATCTTTAATATAATTGTAGATAGTTGAATGTTTCACAGACTCCATTTTGCCACGATTATATGCGACTAACAATGCCCAATCTAATCCTAGCCCGACATCAAGTATTTTGAGATCAGTTAGGTCAACACTTAATGTATATATTTTAGCTTTCGGATAATTGCAAATTAAAGTAAGCGGCTGATTTCGGTCAGTTCCCATGTAAAAACCTTTTCCAAAATCGCAATGTTCCCGGCTTATAGGTGCAATAGCACCATGAATTCCCGACTTCGAGCCATGATAAAGAGTTACCAATTGAGTTGTACTAATAGTTTTCATTACTCATCCCGTTCCTTTCCCCAGAAGAACAGGGCGACAGTACCGGGACCGGTGTGGCTGCCGATGGTAGTGCCGATGTGGTTGATCTCTACTTTTCCCTTTAAGCGAGGAAAGCGGGTTTCCACCAGGGTGGCTACAGCTTTTGCATCATCCAGGCAGGCGGACTGGGAAATGTAACATTTTCCGTCGTAGTCCGTTCCGTTTTCTGCCAATTCTTCCATCTTATCCACAATGGCGCGAATAACTTTTTTCTTTGTCCGTATTTTGTATCGGGGAATCAGCTGCCCCAGGTGGTTCATGTCCAGCAGAGGGCAGATATTCAGCAGGCCGCCAACCACGCCGGCGGTCCTGGAGATCCGTCCGCCCTTGATATAAAAAGTCAGGTCTGTGGAGAAAAACCAGTGATTCACATTCAGACGATGGGAGACTGCCCAGTCATAAACTTCATCCAGAGTTTTTCCCTCGTCCCGCAGGTCTGCTAACCGATCCATCAAAAGGCCATAGCCGGAAGATGCCCCCAGGGAATCCACGATCCGTATTTTCCGTTCCGGATATTTTTCTGAAAGATTGCTGCAGGCGATGTTAGCAGAGCCAATCACACCGGAAATACCAGAAGAGAGGGTGACATGAAGAATATCAAGCCCTTCTTTTAAAAATGGCTCAAAATATGCCTCAAATTCATCTGCATTGATCTGAGAAGTTTTTGTATCTGCACCCTCCAGCATGGACTGGTAAAATTGATCAAATGGTATGGATTTACCAAGATCGTCTGGATATTCTTTTCCGTCCAGTTCAAAATGAAAACAAATATATGAAATCTCTCTTTTTTTAAAATGTTCTTCGCTTAGGTCTGCCGTCGAACAGCAGCTGATCACATAGTTTTCCATAGTGTCCTCCAAAAGAATTTTTAAATTATAATGATTGTAGCATTTATGGATCAGAATTTCAATGGTTGCTTTTAACAGGAGCAGGGTATATACTTTAGCTAAAAGGAATACGTTAGAGTATGGAGGATATGTCATATGAAAGTTTTATGTTTAAATGGAAGTCCACGGGAACACAGCTGCACTTATACGGCGCTGAGAGAGGTGGCGGATACGCTGGAGAAAAATGGAATTGAAACGGAATTTGCCTGGGTGGGGAATCAGCCGGTGGCAGGCTGCATCGCCTGTGGCAAATGTGCCGGAAAGGGGCGCTGTATTTTCGATGACAAAGTAAATGAGATTCTGGAGCATCTGGATGAATACGATGGCATCCTGGTGGGCTCTCCTGTGTACTATGCGGGACCATCTGGGCAGGTGCAGGCATTTTTAGACCGTCTCTTTTACTGCGGCGGTGCCCGGATGAAGGGCAAAGTTGGCGCGGCAGTAGTTTCCTGCCGTCGGGGCGGAGCCAGTGCCGCATTTGACCGCCTGAACAAATATTTTACGATCTGTAATATGAATGTCATTGGATCCCAGTATTGGAATCAGGTTCATGGTTCCTGCCCGGAGGACGTGAAGAAAGATGAAGAGGGCTTACAGACGATGCGGACGCTGGGACAAAATATGGCGTGGGCTCTGAAAAACACAAAAGCGGGAATCGAGGCGGGGATTGAGGCGCCAGAATATGAGGCGAAGATCCATACCAGTTTCATACGCTAGTGTACTGTACCGTTCATTTTCAGCTAAATGACGAAGAATGAATTTTCACTCTGCAAGGCGGCTGAATGAGGCGTAGCGGTGGCTACGTCGATTGAAGCCAACGCAGCAGATTGAAATTCAGACAAGTGATTTTGCGAAATGTGAACGGTACAGTACACTAGAGCGTGTCTGAAAATTAAGTCTTTGATATATTAACGCAGGAGGATTCAGAATACAGATATGAAATACAAAAACACCATACACGGCAGCTTCTGCAGCCGGAAAAACCGTTTTGTGGCAGAGGTAATGATCGACGGAAGGCAGGAAACGGTACATGTGAAAAATACGAGCCGGTGCCGGGAGCTTTTGCTGCCTGGCGCCGAGGTGGTGTTAGAAAGATCAGAAAATCCCTCCCGCAAGACGAAATACGACCTGATCAGTGTCTTCAAGGAAAGTCTGGGCTGGGTAAATATTGACAGCCAGGCACCCAATAAGATCGTAAGGGCATGGCTGGAGGGGCAGGATTATGATGTCGTGCGCCCGGAATATACCATTGGAGATTCCCGCATCGATTTTTATATGGAAAAGGGAGATCAAAAGTATCTGATGGAAGTCAAGGGCTGCACACTGGAGATCGACGGCATCGGCTATTTCCCGGATGCCCCCACCCAGCGGGGAATCAAGCATCTGAGGGAGTTGAAAAAAGCGGTACAGGAAGGATACCGGTGTTATGCGGCATTTGTGATCCAGATGGAGGGTATTACTGAGGTGCGCCCCAATATAGCAACCCACAAAGAGTTTGGAGAGGCATTGGAAGAGGCGGAAAATGCCGGAGTAAAGGTTTTGTATCTGGGTTGTGCAGTGACGGAGGATACGCTGGATATCGCGGAGGTAAAAGAGGCTGCCCCTGGGAATATTCCTTGACTTTTTGGGTATGTAAGATTATACTAAAAAGTAATATGTTGATTTATACCATGAATTTAAGGTCGTACTTATCCAGCAGATTAAGAGGATAGCGCATAGCAAAAGAACTTGGGCTGAGAGGATAATTCTGACTGTTTTGAGGAATAAATAATTTATTGGCTTTGGTCTTTGGAGGAAGTTTAATGAGACGGAATGAGAGGAGTATTTCCTTCAACGTGGATGCATATACAGCCAGATTGATCGGAAGAGAGAATGTATCCAAATTAGAAGGGGCAGTTCTTGAGATCGTGAAAAATGCTTATGATGCAGATGCAAAAGTATTCTGTTTGTATTATAGTGCATCAGAAAATTGTATTATTATGATTGATAATGGAAGCGGGATGGTAGAAGAAGTACTCCGGGATCATTGGATGACCATTGGCAATTCCTCTAAAAAAGCTACTTACAAAACGGCTGGAAACCGTATTCAGACAGGAGCAAAAGGAATTGGGAGATTTGCTTTTGACCGTATTTCAGACCGTTGTGAAATGTTGACAATTTCGGAGCAGGGCGGACTGGAATGGATCGTCAACTGGGATGATTTTGATGGAAATAAAAATCTTTCAGACATAAAGGCCCAGTTATTTGATTCGGATGATACACTGTTAGAGTACGCACATGTTAATTCATGGAACAATCAGGGAATGGCAAAGCGGATTGGAAATCTGGATCTGGGAAATACAGGAACTGTTTTTCGGTTATATGGTCTGCATGATGACTGGAATGAAAAGACCATGGAGAGACTTCGGAATCACTTAGAAACGCTTCTCCCTCCGGATGTGGTTCAAGACTTTGATATTTATTTCTTTGATGATACGACGCTGGCTGAAATGGCAAAGGTTGTAAGTGCCAATATTGATTCTTATGATTACCGGATAAAATTTGTGGTTCAGGGGGATCGGTTAAGTCTTTATTTAAACAGGAATGAATTTGATTTTGGGGAAGAAGAGGAAAAAATATTACGGGAGGCAGGTATCGCCAGAGAGGAGATACCTTATTTTCATGGTGAGACAAAGCAGATGGAATTTACCTTTGCAGAGATTGGGGAGACCGCAAATCTTATAGGGGATTATAAAGGGGTTCTCTATTTTAATAAAATTACTTATACTAAGAATGATGCTGAAAAATTTTACTATAAAGATATCAAGGGAAGGAAAAATTTTACAAGGGAATTTGGTGGAATAAAGATCTATAGGGATCATTTTAGAGTGCGTCCCTATGGCGAATACGGGGACAATGACTTTGACTGGCTGGAGTTATCCGCCCGCAGCAGCCGTTCATCGGTAGGACTGGGCCATCCAAGGAATAATTGGCGAGTCGGTTCGGAGCAGATGATTGGACTGGTGAATATATCAAGGGAAAACAGTAATCTTGAGGATGCTGCAAACAGAAATGGCATCCAGGAAGGTCCCGGATTCGAACAGTTAAAGAAAGTACTTATAGCTGTGATCAGTGAGTTTGAACGGGACAGGCAGGGGATCGGCAGAAAGCTGGCGGAATATGCCAGACAAAAGGACGAGCTTCAGGCAGAACTGGAGAAAATGCAATTACTTGCAGAGGAACGCAAAAAATGGGAAGAGCAGCAAAAAAATGAGCTGGATAGGGCATTGGGCCGTGAAGGGACAGCTCCAGTGGCAGATCCTGGCAGGGTTCTGAATCTGTTAAGCTCTTATGGTGAAAGACAGGAGCAGGAGATTCAGGAATTAGAAAATGAAATAAAGATGCTTAATACTCTGGCCACGACGGGAATTATCGCAAATATGTTTATGCATGAGATCCGTACGCTGACAAATAATATCGGTCAGGAGTTGGATTCGGCATATGAAGCGATTAAGTATGATCAGGATATAGAGGAAGCTTTTCGGAATATCCAGAAGGCAATCGTTTTTAAAAAACATTTTGCCTCCTGGTTTGGTGTTACCATTGAATCGATCCGCAAAGATAAAAGGAGACGAAAATGTTGTAATATCAAGGAACTTTTGAATGTTTTTATGGGAACGTGGGAGGAGATCCTGGAAAGAAACGATGTCCGGCTGGTATTCTCCTGCGATGCGGATATTTTATTCCGATGTTTTGCTTTTGATATCGAAAATGTTATCAGCAACCTGATTTCAAACAGCCTTGTTTCTTTTGAGCGCGAAAATGACGAAGTGCTGAATGAAAAAGAAATCAGGATAAAGATTGAAAAAAGAGAAGAGGGATTTATTCTCTATTATGAAGATACGGGGTGGGGACTGACACCTAAGTATAAAAAGCGGCCGGAGCTGATCTTGGAGGCTTTTGAAAGTGATAGAGGAATTCCCGGTGAAAGTAAAGATGAGGATGGGACAGGGATGGGAATGTGGATTGTAAATCGGACCATACTGGAGTATAATGGAGATATAGATTTATCGGAAAATAAAATGCTGAGTAAAGGTTTTAAAGCAAATGTAAGTTTTGGAGGAAAATATGTATAGGATAGGGTATATAGATGACCAGCCAACCCAGTATGAGAATTACAGGAAAAAACTCAAACGTAGATATGCAGATGTAAATCTGATTTTGTTGGAAGATTGTAATACCAAAGAAGAATTTTTGGATAAAATATATGAGGAACGGATTGAAGTACTGTTAGTAGATTACAAGATGGCAGGATCCTTTGGTTTTAATGGTTCTACTCTGATCAATTATATCAATGATCAGATGAGAGATTTAGAGTGTTTTATTCTGACAGCAGTGGAACAGGATCAGATCAGTGATGGTCTTGTGACGCGGCGCAACAGATATTCTAAAACTGTATTTGATACTGAGGGAGATGATCCTGTAAAGCTTGAAAAACTGGCAGAGTTTGTTGATATTCTGAAACAGAGTGCCGATGTGTTCAAAAGGCGCAGTGAAGAGAAAAAAGAGCAGTATCTGTTATTGCATGAAAAAAAGAAAGAGGGGAATCTTTCACTGTCAGAAGAAAAGGAGTACCTTAGGCTGTATCAGGTGTTGTCTTCTTATGGTATGATCGAGAAGCTGCCGGAAAAGGTTCTGACAAATGACTTTGAAGAAAAGCTAGATGCGTTGCTTAAAATTGGAGACCGTATTGTAAAGAAATATGATCAATAGGAGGAAATATTGAGAGTACACAGTGACAAGGTGCTTCAGCGGAGATCGAATGTTGGAGAATTAAACACATATCAGGAAGCCAGGGAATATTTGCTGGAGGATTTTCATTGGATGTGCGGGTATTGTGGGAAAAGTGGAGAGATCATGCATCAGAGATTTCATATCGATCACTTTGTTCCTCAAAGCTTTGCGCCGGAGCTGGCTAATGACTATAATAATCTGGTTCTTGCCTGTCCTAAATGTAATCGAACGAAGTCTGCTAAGTGGCCTACGAAGGATAAGAATGTGCATAATGACGGTTATATCGGTTTTGTTGATCCGGCGACGAAGGAGTTTGATCAGCACCTGGAGCGGAATGATCATGGGTATATACAGGGAAAAACAGAACTGGGTAAATACATGTGCCAAAGTCTTCATTTTGATATCAGAAGAACAGATTTGTACTGGAAGATTCAACATTTATATAAGACACAGAGTCGGCTTGAAGAGTTATTTCTTGATAATAGGCTGAATGGAGATGAAAAAGATTTCTATATTTCTTCCAATATTATGTTAAAAGAATACATACAGGATGCGTTTGAAAAAGGTGAATAGACGAGCAGTGATAAGCATAGACCCCAGCGGGGATTTCAAGAGTAATGGTTGAAATCCTCGCTGGGGTTGTGTTTTTATTTTAGTTAGATGGCGGGTTCCAATCCGCACCATCGGGCTAATTTTATTTGAACTTATTTATCCGTGATCTCACTATGCAGTGTCTGCAGTGATTTCACTTCACTTCTATCATGCGTCTTCACATAGTGGATACCGTCAGCGGTAGCTTTGGCAGCGGCAATGGTGGTCATATAAGGAATCTTTGCCTTGATGGCAGCCTTTCGCAGATAGCTGTCGTCATGTACGCTTTCCTTGCCCACCGGGGAGTTAATGATCAGTTGGATGTCTCCGTTGGTGATCATATCCAGAATGTTCGGACGTCCCTCGTAGAGCTTTTTCACCTTTTCCGCTGGAATGCCGGAGGAGGAAATTAAGTCATAGGTACTTCCTGTGGCGATGATCTTGAAGCCATCTTCGGAGAGGCTTCTGGCAATCTCAGTTACTTCCGGTCGGTCTTTGGCATTGACGGAGATCAGGACAGTTCCCTCTAGAGGAAGTTTGGACTGTACTGCTTCCTGTGCCTTGAAGAAGGCTTCCCCATAGGAGCGGGACAGGCCGAGAACCTCCCCGGTGGAGCGCATTTCTGGTCCGAGAACCGGATCTACTTCCTGGAACATATTGAATGGGAATGCAGCTTCTTTCACACCGTAGTTCGGAATATTCTGTTCTTTTAATTCCGGAACCGGTGAAGGACGTCCTGTCAGTTCCGCCGTAATGATCTCTGTAGCCAGAGGAACCATGCGGATGTTGCAGACCTTGGATACGAGAGGGACAGTACGGGAAGCTCTCGGGTTTGCTTCCAGCACATAAACCTTTCCGTTCTCGATGGCATACTGCATATTCATGAGACCTTTGACATGCATTTCCTCAGCGATCTTTCTCGTATATTCTTTGATGGTTTCCACATTTTCCGGCGTGATGTGGACGGATGGGATAATGCAGGCAGAATCTCCGGAATGTACGCCGGCCAGTTCGATGTGTTCCATGACAGCAGGGACGAAGGCATTTGTTCCGTCGCTGATGGCATCGGCCTCACACTCCAGAGCATGGTTCAAGAAGCGGTCGATGAGGATCGGACGATCCGGTGTAACTCCTACTGCTGCTTTCATGTATTCTGTCATGCTCTCATTATCATATACAACTTCCATGCCCCGGCCGCCAAGTACATAGGAAGGACGAACCATAACAGGATAACCGATCTTTTCTGCAATAGAGATCGCTTCATCCACAGTGGTCGCCATGCCGGACTCCGGCATCGGGATCTCCAGTTTATCCATCATGTCACGGAACAGATCACGGTCTTCTGCCAGATCAATGACGGAAGGAGAGGTTCCAAGGATTCGGACGCCATTTTTCTCCAGCTCTGCGGCGAGGTTCAGAGGAGTCTGGCCGCCAAACTGAGCGATGACACCCAATGGTTTTTCTTTTTTATAGATAGAAAGTACATCTTCCAGGGTGAGAGGTTCAAAATACAGTTTATCGGAAGTGTCATAGTCTGTGGATACCGTTTCGGGATTACAGTTGACAATGATCGTCTCAAATCCGAGTTTTTTCAGGGCAATAGCCGCATGGACACAGCAGTAATCAAATTCAATACCCTGGCCGATGCGGTTCGGACCGCCGCCCAGGATCATGATTTTCTGTTTGTCTGTGTTTACCGGATTTTTGTCCGGTGCGTTGTAGGTGGAGTAATAATATGCGCTGTTTTCTGTGCCGCTTACGTGTACTCCTTCCCAGGCTTCTTCCACGCCCAGTTCGATGCGGTGGCTGCGGATATCCTCCTCCGGGATCTCCAGCAGCAGGCTCAAATATTTATCTGAAAAACCATCTTTTTTTGCCTGGATCAGCAGGTCATCCGATGGCAGTTTTCCTTTGGACTTCAGAAGTTCTTCTTCCTCTTCCACAAGTTCTTTCATCTGCTCGATAAAATAGGTCTTTACTTTTGTGATCTCAAAGATCTCATCCACAGAAGCTCCCTTGCGGAGTGCCTCGTACATGATAAAATGACGCTCGCTGGAAGGGGTGATCAGCAGCTGCAGCAGCTGTTCTTTTGTCATGGAGTCAAAATTCTTTGCGTGTCCGAGACCATAGCGTCCGGTCTCCAGGCTTCGGATGGCCTTCTGGAAAGCTTCTTTATAGGTCTTGCCGATGCTCATAACCTCTCCTACCGCACGCATCTGTGTACCCAGCTTGTCCTCCACGCCTTTGAATTTTTCAAATGCCCAGCGGGCAAATTTGATCACAACATAATCGCCGTCGGGAACGTATTTGTCCAAGGTTCCGTATTTGCCGCAGGGGATATCTTTCAATGTCAGCCCGGATGCCAGCATCGCCGATACAAGGGCGATAGGAAAACCGGTCGCCTTGGAAGCAAGGGCAGAAGAACGGGAGGTACGGGGATTGATTTCGATAACAATGATACGGTCAGATACGGGATCATGGGCAAACTGCACATTGGTTCCGCCGATGACCTGTACAGATTCTACTATTTTATATGCCTGTTCCTGAAGTCGTTTCTGACATTC
>JAAVZE010000056.1 GCA_022791495.1 Eubacterium sp. | reverse complement strand
CAGGTTGCCTTGACATACAGAAAAATCCTTGTATAATACAGGCATGGGCAGAACCCTGCATGTCGGCTCTGCCCATTTGCAACTATTAACGAATCTTATATCGGTTTTTTGAGTTTACACAAAACTTGAAACGGTCTCAATTTTTATAATTTTTGTATTTCTTTCAATGCTTTCTGTATATCCTTATAAACTAATGGCTGCATACTATCATCATAAATACATACATTAGCTTTATGAAGTGCTGAAAGAATATCATTCCTCAATTCTGGTTTATCCTTTGCAATAATCGGCAACAGCTTAATACATTGTCTTGCTGTAATGGGTTTAATATCGGTTATGTGCTTTAAATATTTATCAATGATTTCATCAATTTTATAATCTTTATCCCATTTTGCATTATAGGCAATCAGTGTAAGTCCTCTTGTACGGATATAAGAATTATCATTGTCAAGCATATTGCTTAATCTATCCATATAAGGATAAATGCCATCTGTTTTATCACTTTCTTTTTGCAATTCCTGCAATGCCTTGTATGCAATATTATTATTTTTATCGAACAATAATTCAAATGTTTTTGCTATATTAAGTGCTATAATGTTCTCCTTTACAAACTTGAATTTAACGTTTTACTCCCTCCCTGGTAAACGTTCTTTTTAAAGCTCGTTCTGTTGAGAAAATAGCTAATACTAAAACCAAACATTGTATTGTGCATAGAATTGCCGCAACGATTCCAATCATATTCTCTGAACTATGATAAAAAGGGAAGTGGATAACAAATGACGGTATCAACATAATCCAGCCGATTTTCCACCATAACCTACCACAATGTTCCTGTGCAAAATTCCATGTGTCTATATTCTTCATAGAACGTGCCGTTCGATAACCAATTATTCCATTGATTTTTTTAGGAGCATGTTTCCACATCATATTACCGGCAGTTATCATCATAATTGGAATAAGTAAATCACAAACAAATATAAACCACCAAAACCACATATATTTCCCTCCTCTCCGTAAATTCTCACTTTATAAGGTCCTCCATAAAATCCACTTCTATCCCGTTCGTAAAAACAGAATTTATCTACGGTGCATATTTTGTCTGAATCCTGAAATAAGCAATCATCATTCCAATCACTAAAAACACAGTACCTAATATAGTGGCAATAAACATAGGTGAATTTTGCTCCGAAAATAAGAAAGGAATTCCTAATATTTCCAAAATGATGGAAACAATCCCCCACAGCATGGAAACGGAACGATTATACCTAATAATGTCTGTTACCACAGGCGGCTTCGCAAAAGTAAATAATCCAACAGCTTCTTTAGATTTCCTGGCACTGATACCGATTCCAAAAAACAATACGGCAACCAGGCTCCAAATAATAAAGGCGATTATCATATTCTATTCCTCCGTCATATCCCGATTGTCACTTTTAATAATATAAAACAGTATACCATATCTTTTTATATAATTCCACATCTTCCCAAAACAAGCAAAACAAACTGCGGAGCTGACCGCTCCACATTCCATTATACTGATATTGTCAATGCCTATCTATCCGCAACTATCATTACCGACAGAGCCGTTTGCTTTATCTGCTCCGCCCATCTCTCTCTTTATCTGTCCAATAAACAGAATGGTCATACCTTGTTTCTTCCAGCTTCATTTCCTCCATGAAACTCTCCACCGCTTTCACATATACCTCTGCCTGTTCCAGTGTGCATATCCGGTTCTCCGGTATAATCTCGACCCTGATGTCTATAACCCTTATATTCTGTTCCGTCTGCACATTCCGAAATCCCGCCAGCCGATAATCCGTTCCCTGTCCGTTAAAATCCTCATACACAGGGACCATTTCCCCTTTTGACGTCTGCCATGAGGCAATCTCCGGAAAGATGACATACTTTTCATAGCGTAGGAGAGGGGTGCGGTACTCCTTTAACAGCCTGCCGAGAGGGGTATAACTATATGGAGTTGCTGCATTTATATCCCTCTTTTCTTCCACAAGCCTTGTAAATTCCCTTACCAGCTAAATCATTGGCAGCAGAAAAATTAAAGATCCGTGAGTGTGTCGCCACTTAAGATGCGAACAAATTCCTTAAATAGCTTTTTTACCATATCAATATCAAAACAAATCGACTCATCAAATCTGTATTTTGAAAGAATATAGTGTACAAACTGGCAACCAAGATAATATCCAACATCGCAATGTCCATGGTACGCAACCCAATCACCAAAATAACGTTGATTCGCAAATGTCATTGTTTTCATATCATCATCAAAATCTGCCTTGATTTGTTGCAAATGGTCATCACACCACATTTTCCAGCCATCTTTGTCCTGGTGATAGTAATTAGCATTTCCAACTAAACTTTGCTCAAAATACATCGCTATGCCCTTTGAAACAACTGCCAAAGAAAAGAATCTGTATCCGTATCAAAAACCCTATTAAAAATGCCATACTTTTTATGGTATACATGTCCAAGTTCGTGATAAATCAGTCCATACATATCATCGAGGCTGCACCAATTCAATTCCATAATTTTTTCTATACCAAGCAAAATAACAGTATTCCCATGATACTCTGTTACCCACCCCGCACCATTGCATAACCCAAGATAAAATATGATATCAATATCAAGTGTTTTTCCAAACTGAACATATAAGGTATGTTCTAACTCATCTGTTGCTTTACAAAAGGAAAGATGTGCGTTTTCACGAAGTTCATGATTACATGCGACGTTATTCAACACAGGCAAATAGTCTTTGTTCCAAGATGCTGTTCCGGTTTCCAGAGATTTCTGTACATCTGAAACAAGTATTGGAAATACATCCGGAAGTACAGAATCAATATATTTTTTCCATCTTTCAAAGGAAAAAGTCATCCCGTCATATGCCGTCAATATCGCAGGATATGTGTCTATAATATTCATAACCTCCCTCATTTCTGCGCATATCAAGTTTGTGTCTGCGCTGCTTTTCTGGCTCTTCTTATGATAAAAACGACCTCGAAACTGTCTTTTGTGGATTATCGCGTTCTTGTCCACTTCAAATAATGCGACGCAAACTGAGCAATCATACCAATACGTCTATAGGTTATCCGTTTACAAAGCAAATCTGTAAATTTTCCGTATTTTCTATACAACAGATTGAACAGAAGATACGGGGCTCGCTGATGTCTGCTTTCGGGCATGCGTTTGATTATATTTTTAAAACCGGAATTTGCGCTTATGAATGTATCTTATTTTTTATACGCAAACTTGCTTCTATGTGCATAATCCAATGTCTTGAAAATGGCATTTGTATTAGCCCCCGAATATCTTTACCGCACCAATAATCAATAAGCCGAATTGCATTCTCATCATTACTAACAACGTTTAATAATTTTAACTGTTCTTTTCTTTCTTCTGATATTTTCTTTTTCAATTCATCATAGGATAAACTATTCATTATCTTCTCAGTGCTATCCTTTACCTCAAAAATATATGAATAAAGTTCTTTCAAGTTAAGTCGTTTTGAAAAATCTGCAATCTGCTCTTTTAAAAGTTCATTTCCTGTTGTAATTATAGGAGAATTGATACGTTCTTGATAATTGCCCGAAAAAAAGACTTGCTCGCTTTCACTTATCAATGTGTGGGCAACTATATCTTCAATACGAAAGATATGCCAAATTGAATATGCAATCGTTTTACTATGATAACCGTCTGCATTTATAAATGGAATTGCGTCAAAATCTTTTCTGCTTAATTTCTCATTAAATGAAGTTAAGGTTTCCATTAACTGATTTCGCAAATCAAATAATGTGATAATACCTGCTTTATAGGTATCTTTCTTTTTGATTTGTGCTTGCATTGTTTTGTTCAGTTTTGACCATACCCTATTCATAATCAATTATCCCCCCGACAATTTCGATTTATCGTTCTCAACAACATAAAGCAGTATACCATATCTTTTTATATAATTCTATATTTTCCCAAAACAAAATGCGGGGCAGTCAACCCCGCATTTCATTCCGTCTACCAGCAACCATCATGACCAACACAGCCACCCCATTATCTGCTCCACTCGTCTTTCTCTTTATCCATCCGGTAAACAGGACGGTCATATCTTGTTTCCTCCGGCTTCATTTCCTCCATGAAACTCTCCACCGCCTTCACATACACCTCTGCCTGTTCCAGCGTGCATATCAGGTTCTCTGATATAATCTCGTCCTTGATATCTATAACCCTTATATTCTGTTCTGTCTGCATATTTCGGAATCCCGCCAGCCGGTAATCTGTTCCCCGTCCGTTGAAATCCTCATACACCGGAACCATCTCCCCTTTTGAAGTCTGCCATGAGGCAATCCAGTGACAAGCGGATCGAATTGTACAATGCGAGTATAAAACAATGGGATACAAGTGTGTCCTTGATAATGATTTTGCGGAGCAAAAAATATTTTTTTATTTTTTTTGTTGACATTTTGAGTTTTGGTGATATACTAATAGCAAATGAACATAAACCGATGAACAAGAGTAGTAGGAACAAAGTCATGTTTTCAGAGAGCTGTAGGTTGGTGTGATACAGCAGCATGTTTGTTGTGAATGGACTTGTGAGGGCAGCTTGAAAGATGTAATTTATCAAGTAGACGCTGACGGAGACCTGAACCGTTATCTACAGGAGTGCATGATGGTGCATGATGAGTGGGTTATACTATGACCAAATTGGGTGGTACCGCAGAAGACATTTGAGCTTTTGTCCCTTTTCCTTAACCGGATCGGGGACAAAAGCTTTTTTTCGCGTTAGCTTTGAGCCACGCATTCCTGGAAGGATATGTCCCTGCGTGCTGGCACGCAGAGGGACATATCCTTCCAGGAATATGCGGCGAATGCCGCGATGAAGAGTGTCACGGAGTGGCACGAAGAATGCGGGCGAATCCATAAAATGTGCCTCATGAATCCAATCAAAGAATGGAGGAATGAAGGAATGAAAAATCAAGACAATGTGTTACAACAGATCAAAAGTTATGCCGGAGAGTACGATATTGTTCCCATCCGGAAAGAGATCTTCGCAGACATTATCACCCCCATCGGGCTGCTGCGGAAGATCGCAGCAAAAAACAAACGTTTTTATCTGCTGGAAAGTGTGGAAGGAGGAGAAAAATGGGGGCGTTATTCTTTCCTTGGCTACGATCCAGTCATGCGGGTATCCTGTATTAAAAAAATAGTGACAGTGGAAAGACAGGGGAAAAAGGAGATCATGGAGACAGGAGATTCTCTGGCTGTGATCCGGAAGCTATTGAAAGATTACCGGTCACCAAAATTGGAGGGAATGCCTCCCTTTACCGGAGGATTCGTGGGGTATTTTGCCTATGCCATGATTGCTCACGCAGAGCCGAAGCTGAATATCAAGCGGGGAGAATTTAATGACTATGATCTGATGTTATTTGATAAGGTGATCGCCTATGACCAGCTGAAACAGAAAATCGTGATAGTGGCGAATGTCAGCACCAAAGGAGATATAGAGAGACATTATGAGCAGGCAGAGAAGGAGATCGAAGATATGATCACCATGATCCGTTCCGATATGGAGATAGTGGAGGAGCCTGTTTGTGAGGATGTGGAATTTACATGCAATGTGACAAGAGGTGAATATGAAAATATTGTTGAGAAGACCAAAGAGTATATCCGGGAGGGAGATATTTTTCAGGCGGTGGTATCAAGACGGTTTGTCAGCGATTATAAGGGAAGCCTGATCAATCCATACCGGGTGTTGCGGACCACGAATCCCTCGCCTTATATGGTATACATGAATCTGGATGATCTGGAGATCATGAGCACCTCACCGGAGACGCTGGTTCGGCTGCAGGATGGCAGGCTTACAACATTTCCGGTGGCGGGATCCAGACCCCGGGGCAAAAATGAGGAAGAGGACAGGGCACTGGAAGAAGAGCTCCTTCTGGACGAAAAAGAGTTATCAGAGCACAATATGTTGGTGGATCTGGGACGAAATGATCTGGGACGGATCTCAGAGTTTTCCTCTGTGGAGGTGACAGAATACAAGATGATCCACAAATATTCAAAGATTATGCATATCTGTTCCCAGGTGGAAGGAAATATCCGGCCAGACTGTGATGCACTGGATGCTGTCCGTTCCGTCCTGCCGGCGGGAACTCTTTCCGGGGCACCGAAGATCCGTGCCTGTGAGATTATTAATGAGTTGGAGAACGAGCCGAGAGGGATCTACGGTGGGGCACTGGGGTATATTGATTTCAGTGGGAATCTGGATACCTGTATCGCCATCCGCATGGCGGTAAAAAAGAATGGGAAAGTATATGTCCAGGCAGGAGGAGGGATCGTGGCTGACAGCCAGCCATATCTGGAATATGAAGAATCTGCCAACAAGGCGCGGGCAGTGATGGAAGCAATCAGGAATGGACGAATGGATTCGTGCCCTCGAGCTAACTGAATGAAGCAGACGTGGTTGTTTGTGGAAAGGAGAGACAAATGGTATTACTGATCGATAATTATGACAGCTTTTCTTACAATCTGGTGCAGCTTGTGGGAGAACTGGATCCGGATATCCAGGTGGTGCGCAACGATGAATGCTCGGTGGAAGAGATCGAAAAATGGAGACCTTCCCATATTATCCTTTCACCAGGACCGGGATACCCGAAAGATGCAGGAGTATGCGAGGAAGTGGTACGAAGGTTCAAAGGGAACATACCGATTCTTGGCGTATGTCTGGGACATCAGGCGATCTGTGAAGTATTCGGTGCGAAGATCTGCCATGCCAGGCAGCTAATGCATGGCAAAAAGAGTAATGTCTGGATCGAACATACCGATGCTCTTTTTAAGGGGCTTCCGCAGCACATCGATGTGGCGAGATATCATTCCCTGATTGCAGACATGGATACGATCCCCAGGGAATTGAAAGTGATATCAACGGACGACAAGAATGAAGTGATGGCGGTGAGACACCGGGAATACCCGTTGTATGGGCTTCAATTTCATCCGGAATCTATTTTGACACCGGATGGCAGAGTGATGATGGAGAATTTTCTGCAGATGAACATATTTCCTGGGAAACCAGGAGAAAGGATGGGTGACAGATATGATCAAAGAGGCATTGCATGAAGTGATAAATGGAAGAGATATAGATTATGATATGGCGAAAGAGGTAATGAAAGAAATTATGTCGGGAGAGGCCGATGAGATACAGATGGCGTCTTATCTGACGGCACTGCGGATGAAGGGAGAGACGATCACAGAGATCACAGCGTCAGCACAGGTGATGCGGGATATGGCAGCAAAACTTGAACCTGCCTGTGATGTGCTGGAGATCGTAGGAACCGGTGGAGATGAGGCGGGGACTTTTAATATCTCCACCACGGCAGCATTTGTGATCGCCGCTGCTGGTATTCCGGTGGCAAAACATGGAAACCGCAGTGTTTCCAGCAAAAGCGGGGCGGCGGACGTACTGGAAAGTCTTGGTGCGGATATAATGATTGATGTGGAGAAAAACCGGAAGGTACTAGACAATACAAAAATGAGCTTTTTATTTGCCCAGTATCATCATGCTTCTATGAAAAATGTGGGACCGGTCCGAAAAGCGATGGGGGAAAGAACGATTTTTAATATTCTTGGTCCTCTGACTAATCCGGCGGGGGCGGCAATACAGCTTCTCGGTGTGTATGACCGGGCACTGGTAGAAAAGCTGGCAGAGGTGCTGAGCAATCTTGGGGTAAAACGCGGTATGGCAGTGTGTGGAAGCGATGGTCTGGATGAGATCACGTTGACGGGACCCACCCACTGCTGTGAGATCCAGGATGGGAAACTCACATCCTTTGACATTACTCCGGAACAGTTCGGTTTGAAGTCTTGCCAGAAGGAAGAACTGGTGGGAGGCACGCCGGAGGAAAATGCCCGAATCACAAGAGATATTCTTTCAGGAAAGGAGACCGGGGCAAAGCGGGACATTGTCCTTTTGAATGCCGGCGTGGCGATATATCTTGGAACATCGGGTATTTCAATGGAAGAGGGAGTGCGAAGGGCAGCAGAGGTGATAGATAGTGGTATGGCACTGACAAAGATGGAAGAATTTATAAGAGCCAGCAGACAGTGAAGAGAAAAGTGTGAATAGAACTACTAAACTTTCAAAAAATGAAAGCTTAGAAGTTCTGCGTTACTGATTCAAGTTTGTGCACGCACGACCAAAAGTGGTAAGAACTTTTAGTTCTTTAGGCGCTAAAAGGTGTGCGGGGATGGAGGAGAAAATGATTATAGATGAAATAGCGGCAGCCACTAAAAAAAGGGTGGAAGCCTGTAAACAAAAAATTTCACTGGAAGAGATGAGGCGGAGAGCCTGTTCCCAGCCTGTGGAGGATAAATTTCCCTTTGAGATCCCACTGCGCAGCGGGAAGGCAGCATTTATCTGTGAGATCAAGAAAGCCTCGCCGTCGAAGGGAATCATTGCAGAAGATTTTCCATATGTGGACATTGCCAGGGAATATAAAAAAGCGGGGGCAGACAGTATCTCTGTGCTGACGGAGCCGGAATATTTTATGGGAAGTACGAAATATCTGGAAGAGATCCATCGGAACGTGGATATGCCGCTTTTGCGAAAGGATTTTATCATTGATGAATATATGATCTATGAGGCGAAAGTGAACGGAGCCAGTGCGGTACTGCTGATCTGCTCCCTTCTTTCGGAGACGGTACTCAGGGAGTGGATCAGTTTGTGTGAAAGTCTGGGGCTGTCTGCACTGGTCGAGGCCCATGATGAGGAAGAGATCCGCCGTGCAGTTCATGCCGGGGCGCGCATCATAGGCGTCAATAACAGGGATCTGAAGACCTTTCAGGTGGATATAACTAATTGTCTGCGGCTTCGGGAAAAGATACCGGAAGATATATTGTTCGTAGCGGAGAGCGGGATCCGTACAAGAGAAGATATCGAGGTGCTGGAACGAGGCGGTGTGAACGGTGTTCTGATTGGTGAAACACTGATGCGCAGCGCCGATAAGAAAAGAACACTGGCGGAGCTGCGGGGAATGGATGTGAGTAAATGAAAATAAAAATCTGCGGGATCCGCAGGGAAGAGGATGTCCGGTATCTCAATGAGACAATGCCGGATTATGCGGGATTTATTTTTGCGGATACAAAACGAATAGTAACAGAGGAGCAGGCAGCCCTTTTAAGGAAGCAGCTGGATCCACAGATTCAGGTGTTTGGTGTGTTTGTCAATGCGCCGGTGGAACAGGTGTCAGTGCTTGCTTGTAAGGGGATCATCAATGTGATCCAGCTGCATGGGGATGAGACGGAAGGATATATCCGGACGCTCCGCAGCAAAACGGAGGTGCCGGTCATCAAAGCAGTGCGGGTAAAAAAACAGGAAGATATTCTTCTGGCTGACCAGCTGCCGGTGGACCATCTGCTTTTAGATACGTATCACAAAGGGCAGTACGGAGGCACTGGAGAGACTTTTTCCTGGGAACTGATCCCGAAAGATTTGGAGCATTCCTATCTGCTGGCAGGCGGCATCAGAGCCGGCAATATCTGTCAGGCGCTGTCCGCGGTAGAAGGAAAAGGCCGTTGCATTGGAGTTGATGTGAGCGGCGGTGTTGAGACAAACGGAGTTAAAGATAAAGAAAAAATTAAAAAATTAATAGAAACAGTGCGTACTTACCGGACGCAGTAGAAGGGGAGGAAAAAGAGATGTCGAAAGGACGTTTTGGTGTTTATGGCGGACAGTATATACCAGAGACGCTGATGAATGCTGTGATCGAGCTGGAGGAAGCGTATAACAAATATAAGAAAGATCCGGAATTTATCCGGGAATTTCAGGAGTTACTGGAGAATTATGTAGGGCGGCCGTCGATCCTGTACTATGCAGAGCGGCTGACAAAAGATCTTGGCGGGGCAAAGATCTATCTGAAGCGAGAAGATCTGAATCATACCGGATCCCATAAGCTGAATAATGCGCTGGGGCAGGCGCTGCTGGCAAAGAAGATGGGAAAAACCCGTCTGATCGCTGAGACAGGAGCCGGACAGCATGGTGTGGCGACAGCTACCATCGCGGCGCTGCTTGGCATGGAGTGTGAAGTATTTATGGGAAAAGAGGATACGGAGCGCCAGGCATTGAACGTATTCCGTATGGAGCTTTTAGGGGCAAAGGTTCATGCTGTAACCAGCGGCACCCAGACATTGAAGGACGCCGTGAATGAGACGTTGAGGGAGTGGACGAACCGCATCGAGGATACTCACTATGTGATCGGATCGGTTATGGGACCGGCACCATTTCCGGAGATTGTGAGAGATTTTCAAAGCATTATCGGAAAGGAGATCAAAGAACAGCTGCTGCAGAAGGAAGGAAAACTGCCGGATGCGGTTATCGCCTGCGTGGGCGGCGGCAGCAATGCCATGGGGGCTTTTTATGAATTTATCCCGGAAGAGACGGTGCGGCTGATCGGCTGTGAGGCGGCGGGACATGGTGTGCATACAGACAAAAATGCGGCTACAATTGCTAATGGCAGCATGGGAGTCTTTCATGGAATGAAGTCCTATTTCTGTCAGGACGAATACGGTCAGATCGCGCCGGTATATTCCATCTCTGCTGGACTGGATTATCCGGGGATCGGTCCAGAGCACGCATATCTGCATGATACTAAACGGGCAGAATATGTTCCAATTACGGATGAAGAGGCAGTCTCAGCCTTTGAATATCTGTCCCGGACAGAGGGGATCATTCCTGCCATTGAGAGTTCCCATGCCCTTGCTTATGCGAGAAAGCTGGCGCCCACGATGGCAAAGGATCAAATTATCGTAGTGAATATCTCTGGCAGAGGTGACAAGGATGTGGCGGCGATCGCCAGATACAGGGGGGTTGAAATTTATGAATAAAATAGAAAAAGCATTTCAGAATAGAAAAGCATTTATACCATTTATTACAGCGGGAGATCCGGATCTGGAGACTACCGAAAGGATTCTCTATGCCATGCAGGAAAATGGGGCAGATCTCATTGAGATTGGAATTCCTTTTTCCGATCCAGTGGCAGAGGGTATTGTAATCCAGAAGGCGGACGAGAGGGCGCTGGCAGCAGGAACTACAACGGACAAAATATTTGATATGCTGGAAAAAAATAAGGATCATTTTTATGTACCCATGGTATTTATGACTTATATCAATGTGATCTTTGTATATGGCATCGAAAAATTTGCAAAACGTTCAAGAGAAATCGGTATGGCCGGTGTGATCGTGCCGGATATGCCATTTGAGGAAAAAGAAGAGATCGATCAGATATTCCGCAAGTATGATCTGGATGTCATTTCCCTTATTGCACCCACTTCAAAGGAACGGATCAAGGCGATCGCTGCTGAGGCAAAGGGATTTGTCTACTGCGTATCCAGCCTGGGCGTGACGGGAGTGCGTGACAACATCAGTCTGGGAGTGGCAGATATGGTTCGTGAGGTAAAGAAAGTCAATGATATTCCCTGCGCTGTTGGATTTGGGATCTCCACACCGGAACAGGCGGAGAGTATGGCGGCGGTATCAGACGGAGTGATTGTAGGAAGTGCGATCGTCCGCATTGTGGGGGAATATGGCAAAGAGTGTGTGGAAAAAGTGGGAAAGTATGTGCGAAGCATGAAAGAAGCATTGGGATGACCGGATGAATGATATACTGCTTGCTCGTATTTTGCGGGTCATATGTTCATAAAACTTTCACTTTTATTTTTTCATAAATTGTGATAGAATTAAAATTGGTTTTGCTGCTATGGTTTTGGGATAATTATAGTGACAGAATACAAACCAAGAAAATAAGCTGCACAGCAGAAGCTGTTGTGCTACCCTTACAGGGACGATAGGAGGAAAAAGAAGTGAAGAGAAAAGCGGTTTTGCTCAGTGCGTTTCTGGCGGCATCTCTGATGCTCACAGGATGTTCATGGAATGATATTAAGGCGAAGTTTACCGGAGAGGATACTACTGGGCCGGCGGCAAGTGGTTCAGCCATCGTGATTGAGGAATACAATCCAGAAGATTGTGTGACAGTGCCGGAGTATAAGGGAATAGAAGTGGATTGTAAAATCAGTGATGAGGATCTTCAGGCAGAGATTGATTCCTTTTTGGCGAATAACTCTACAGAAGACAAGATTAAAAAGGGAAAATGTAAAAACGGCGATATGGTAAATATCGATTATGTTGGTAAGGTTGACGGAGAAGCATTTGACAATGGAAGTGCAACGGATCAGACCATTACGCTCGGATCTTCTGGTTACATTGATGGATTTGACGATGGCATCGTCGGTATGAAGGTCGGTGACACAAAAGATATTAATGTGACTTTTCCAGAGGATTATGGCAAGGATGGTCAGGACGAACAGGCGAAGCAGCTGGCAGGAAAACCGGCAGTGTTTACGATCACTCTGAATTACATTTCTGAGACAAAGTTGCCGAAACTGAATGATAAGCTTGTTTCTGAAAAGACAGAATACAAAACAGTAGCAGAATATAAAGAGGGTACACGAAATAAGCTGCTGGAAGATAAGAAAAAGAGCGCAGGCCAGACCGCTTATGGAGAAGTGGAAGAAAAAGCAGAGGTCAAGAAATACCCAGAGACCCTCGTTGAATCCTGCAAATCACAGTTGGATGCTTATTATAAGTATACGGCAAAACAGTATGGTTACAGTGATTTTAAGACATTCCTTTCTGCTATGCAGATGGATGAGGCGACTTATAATGATAATCTTTTGAAAGCAGCCCAGAGCATTGCCAAAACCCAGATCCTGGCGGAAGCCATTGCCGCAAAGGAAAATATCACAGTGACAGACGATGAGATCAAGGCTGAAATTGCCAGTGTGGCAGAGCAGGCAGGCCAGCAGGAGGCAGACCTTAAGAAAAACTTTGAAGATCTGTACGGGCAGGCAATTACCATTGAAAGATATTATAAAGTAACACTTCTTACGAATAAAGTCATTGACTTTGTAGGAGAAAATGCAAAGATTGTTGAATAAAGATGAATAAGATAAAACAGCTGTTTTGAACTTGGAATGGTATCAAAGCAGCTGTTTTTTTGTGGGTACATTTTACTTGACATTTTTTGTATGAGAGATGTAGAATAAAGTATAAACGGCAACTTATACATAGGTCAGGCAGTGTCAGTTCGCACCACCCGACTGCATAAAAAGGAGATAGCTAAATGAAGAAAAAAGGGAAGACGAGTGTTATGATGCGTGTGGTCAGCATCATGCTTGTTCTGGCACTAGTGGTCACAAGTGTGCAGACAGTGTTAAGTCCCAGAAGGGTTACCAAAGCCGCATCAGCTGAAAGTATGGGGGATATGGAAATGCTATCCGCCAGTCATGTTCCGGATTCTGAAGTCAGGAGTTTTTATACGATTCTTGCGAACGCCCAGAAGAATCTGGAAGTGGCTCAGAAAAAGGAGGACGAAGCAGCGATTGTAGCAGCGGAGGCGGTGATCCAGGAGCTTTCGGGAATGAATGCTGGAGCTGTGAAAACAAAGTATGGAAATAATTCTACATATACAGAACAGGTATATGGGAGGTATCTGGTTAATTATCCTGGGAAGATTGATTTTACAGGATTGACGGTAAAAAATATTCAGGGAATCGGATGGGCGAGATCTGTTTCGGAATTTGATCTTTCAGGAGTCAGTGTTACAGAGGTTCCGGAAAATGAATTTGCATTTTGTAAGATGGAGAAGATCGTTCTGCCAGATGGTGTGACGAAGATCGGGAATAATGCCTTCGGTGCCTGTTCAAACCTGGTAACACTGATAATCGGAACAGGAGAAGAGAATATCGTTGATTTGACGAAAATAAATGAGGTGGGAGCATCTGCGTTCAGCGGCTGTGCGGCAATTACAGCGGTGAAATTTGCAGATTATGATGCTTCTAGGACGGAGCTGAAGCTGGGGACCAGGGCATTTGCATCCTGTAAGAGCCTTGAAGAGATAAAAATTCCCATCAAGACCGCAGCCAATCTGGGTGCCAATGCTTTTGAGCAGTGTGTCAAGTTAGTAAAGGTAGGACTACATAATGATCTGGCTTATTTGTCCAACGGACTGTTTCAGGGAGCTGGTGCTTCTGAATTTCAGATCCGGTTCTATGTGATCGAAAAGGGAGAGAAGGAATCTGCCAGCCAGCTTCCAGACAATATTACCTATGTGGGAGATAACTGTTTTGCAAATGCATGGCTCTGGGCCATGGATCTGAGTACCTGCGATAAACTGACAAAGTTGAATCAGTACTCCTTTTCCACCTCAAAAATTTTCAGTCTTAAACTTCCGGAATCTTTGGAAACGATTGAGATGCAGGCATTTGGTGCGGCGACGGTGGACACCATTGTAATTCCAGAAAAATGTACCAATATTGGTACAGAGGCATTTTCCAGGAGTACGATCAGGGAGATCACTCTGCCGGATGCGCTGACGGAGATCAAAGCAGGTACATTTCAAACTTGTGAGTTCCTCGATGGCAATGCCATACATTTATCAGAAAATTCCAAATTAGAGAAGATTGGAAGCTATGCATTTGCCAGCTGTGGAGATTTGCAGACGACAGCATTCATAAAAAATCTGAAAAAACTGACTACAATTGAAGCGTACGCATTTGCCAATTGTTCTGCCTATTGGAAAGATAAAAACGGCAATACTATAAATGATGCATACAGGGAAACTACGGTGGCTTCAGGGCTTGAGGAAATAATTCTTCCGGATTCTGTAGTTTCACTGGGCGAATCTGTATTTGAGGAGAACTATGCTCTGCGTAAGGTGGATCTTGGAAACGGTGTGAAGGAAATTCCAGATAAAGCATTTTATCTGAAGTCCCAGGGGGCAAAACTGGAGACCGTAATCCTTCCGGACGAACTTGAATCAATCGGGAAGTCTGCCTTTGAGAATCAGACAAGACTTTTTACTATTGGTACCCAGACAGCGAAAAAAGAAGGTACGCTGCAGTTTGGTTCAAAACTTGCAAGTATTGGAGACCGTGCATTTGCAGGATGCAGCGTGGAAAATTCCATTAATGTCAGCGGGGTAAAGGCATATGCCCTAAAAGAGAATGTCAGGACTGCATCAGAACCAGGGCTTTCCCAGCTGAAGATTTTTGACTATAATAATGCCTATGATAAAGAGAATACGGATAACGCGGCAAGGGCTGCCGATTATTGCAGAATAATATACATAGATGAGGCAGATATCCTATCCAAAGGAAGTCTTCCAGAAGGAACTTTCAATGAAGAAGGAGAGCTGAAAGATACAAATTATATGGAGCTCTATATAGTTGCCAAAAGGGCGTGGGTGGATGACGATCTGCTTATGTCTACAAAGACGGATTCTACCGATAAGCAGATCGAGATATATAAGAACGAATATGAGACAGACACACAGGCATATAAAGACAGGTTCTATTCTAAGTACGATGGAACGCTGACAGGTACCTTCTACTGTTCACAGAGCAATGCCGGGAGTGTGATCTCTCTCCAGAGTGCTGCCGGTAAAAGAGAATGCTGGATCCGGGCAGTTGTGAATTCTGAGATCGAACATGCAGCGCTTCCGGGAGAATCCTGCAGCATTGGTATGACTTATGTCTTTGGTGTCAGGGATGTCAGTCTGCCGGATTCTATGCGGGAGGACAGTCTTGGCGCCAGTGCCTTTGAAAAATGTTTTAGTTTAAATAAAGTAATACTCTCTGAGAATCTGACAGAAATAAAGCAGAATACATTCAGCGGAGCAGCCAAAGAGATCAGCTCATCGAACGGCGGTAAATACTATGATTATTATGGACTCCGTACGGTCTATATTCCGGAGGGAATGAAAAAGATCGGAGACGGTGCATTCCAGAGATGTTATAACCTGTACTTTAAAGAGAGCAGTACCAGTGCGTTAGGAACCAGTCTTGAAAGTATTGGAAACAATGCCTTTATGGAGTGCTATTCCCTTGAGACGATGAAATTTCCTACCAGCCTTACCACCATCGGCAGCAGTGCCTTTGCACAGTGTGCGGTTCGCAATGTCAGCGATGTGGATTGTAAAAGGGAGGCTGTCATAAAAGAAGATAATAAGGAAATAAAGTATCCCTATTATTGGAATTATGAGAAATATGGAAAGAGAAGAGAAAAGACCGGGTTAAGGAAACTTGATTTTTCGGCGGCGAAGAATCTGGAGGTTATTGGAAGCTCTGCGTTCCGTCATTGTAATATGACGGATGTACAGCTTACCAATTCACCATTGGTCGAGGTTTCCGACGGTTTGTTTGATCAGTGTTCCTATCTGAAAAATGTTTCATTTGGCGATAAGGTACAAAGCGTGGAGCAGAATGTTCTCAGGGATACAGTAAGCCTTACTACTGTAAGTATACCGGCAAGCGCTTCGATAAAAGGGACAGCGATAAGCGGAGCATTTGGTAAAGTTACGATGGACAGGGAAAATTTAAAAAAACAGGCGGATCCTACTCTTAGTCTGTCATACAAGGAAAACGAAGAGATAGTGATTCCCATTCATGACAGCGTCCGGCTGCCGATCAATGCATTTAATAAGGATGTATTAAATGGTTCTGTAAAAGTAGTGATCGTAGATGGATCCACAGAGACTGATATTCTCGGGAAATCTGCCCAGGGACTCCGGGCGGAATTTGACATGTCAAAAGAACCGTATTCTTTCGTGCTCCACGGAGAAGCATATCTGAAAGATCCGGTGACGGTTAAGATCGAGGCCGGAGCAGCATTTACTTATATAAATGCCAAAAATACGGGCTGGAGCAGCAGCCATACCTTTACCTACCGTGTATCTGTGCAGGATGTGCCGACCCAGAGTATTTCTGTATCAGCAAGTGAGGACACCACGGTTAAAGGAAATCCATCCATGTACGATGAGACCACGGGTAAAAAAGCATTATACATCCCGGTAAAAAGTTCTGCCGCTGCGAATGGAATCAGGCTGACGGCAAAGATCGATCCTGTGGAAACCACCGATCAGGTGTCCTGGTCCTCGACAGATAATGAAGTGGCTGAAATCAGTGATATGCAGTATGAACCGGGGAGCGGTGTGGCAACTGCTATTGTAACATGTAAAAAACCAGGAGATGCAACGGTTACGGTAACTTCTGGAACAGTTCATGACAAGATTGTTGTGACTGGTCAGATACCTGTGGCAGCCGGAGGCTTAAGCTGCACAACCGGCGGGGGGCTGCTGGATACTAAGATAACCAATAATGCTGTTTTTGGACTTTCAGTGGGTGACAGCGACAAGATCAATATAGGGGTGGATTACGGAAAGACGGATTACGATGACAGTCTGCTGGGAATCTATGGTGAGAAAGCTGTGATCGAATCTTCTGATGAAAATGTAGTTACAGTCAGTCCGGATGGAACTTTCCGGGCAGTAGGTGAAGGGACTGCAGTGATCACGATCAAAGGGCAGGCCAGCGGAACAAAAATGCAGTTTACCCTGCAGGTATCGAAAGAAAATAATTATACTCCTTTCTCTGTGACAGTAACCGGCGCCAATGAAGTAAATGTTGGTGAGAGCATACAGCTGTCAGCAGCGGTTGCTCCGAAGGTGGCATCCCAGGCAGTGACATGGAGTGTAGCTTCCGGACAAAATTGTGTTTCGGTGGATGCCGAAGGAAAGGTGACCGGGCTTGCGCGAGGAGAGGCGACCATCGTAGCTGCATCCTCAGAAAAGGACAGTGTCAGATCGGAAGCCTTTAAAGTTAAAGTAAATGCTCCATTAAAAGAACTGCGCATTCTGGACGGAAATGTGACATTGGAAGTAGGCAGAAGTATGAGTTTTGCGAAGACGACGAAGACGGATGCTACGAAAGGCTTCTTTGTATCACCGTCGGATACCACCGATAAGATTGACTGGAAGAGCAGTAATGAAGGAATTCTTCAGGTGACTCAGGGAACCATTCAAAATGTAACAGTGAAAGCCCTGGCGGTGGGAACGGCAGAGCTGACAGGAATATCTTCTTCTGGAGTTCACGCATCCGTTGTGATCAATGTGATCCAGAAAGCAGATTCCATTACGGTAGATAAGGAAGTAACTTTGAATGTAGGGAAAACTCATAAGCTGAATCCCCAGAAGGTGCCGGCGAATTCAAATGAAGAACTGACCTATACATATTCTTCTGGTGATCCCAAGATCGCAACCGTGGATGTCAGTGGTGTGATCCGGGCTGTGGCACCAGGAGCGGTTTCAATCAATGTAAAATCCAATACCGGCAGAACGGCATCCTGCCGTGTGACGGTCAAACAGCCAGCTAATAAGATCACACTATTGCTGAATCGTCCAAGTATTAAGACCGTCTATGTGGCAAAAGGCAAGAGCGTGACATTGAATACCAGACTGGCGCCGGAAAATACCACGGATAAGCTGACGTATAAGTCCAGTAAGGCAAAAGTGGCATCTGTGGCATCAAATGGTGTCGTTACCGCAAAGAAGAAGGGTTCTGCTAAAATAACGATTCAGGCAGATTCCGGTAAAAAAATCTCTGTAAAGATCGTAGTATCCAGGAAAGAGGTCAAGGCGAAGAAAGTTAAGATCAAGGCGCCAAAGACTGTGAAGAGAAAAAAGACAGTGAAGCTGACAGTCAGTCTCAAATCAGCCAAGTCTACAGACACACTTTCTTTCGCAAGTAATAAGCCTAACATAGCTGAGATTGATGCCTATGGATATCTTAAGGCGAAAAAGAAAGGAAAGGTTAAGATCACGGTGACAGCAAGTTCAGGTAAAAAGGCAGTGAAGACTATAAAAGTAAAATAAGTTTATGACATATCGAAAGATCCCCCTGCATATACTTTAACAGTTTAGCAAGGGGGTTTTTTTATGGACAGTGGATATAATGTGTACGAAGATATAAACAAAAGAACCGGAGGAGAAATATATCTGGGAGTAGTAGGTCCTGTGAGAACCGGTAAAAGTACGTTTATAAAAAATTTTATGGAGATCATGGTCATACCAGAGCTGATGGACGAGGGGGAGAGACAGAGAACTATTGACGAGCTTCCTCAATCTTCGGATGGCAAGACGATTATGACGACAGAACCGAAATTTATTCCGAAGGATGGAGCGGCGCTTACGCTGCCCAGCGGCGCCGCCTGTAAGATCCGTCTCATCGATTGTGTGGGTTTTGTCGTGAAAGATGCCGCAGGCTATATGGAAGAGGGAAAAGAGCGGATGGTCAAGACGCCCTGGTCAGCCCAGGAAATTCCATTTACAAAGGCGGCGGAACTTGGTACAAGGAAAGTTATAGATGAACATTCTAATATTGGAATCATTGTTACCACAGATGGAAGCTTTACAGATCTCTCCAGGGAACAATATATTGAGGGAGAGGAAAAGACTGTTGAAGAGTGTAGGAAGACTGGAAAGCCGACGATGATTATCTTAAACACGGTAAATCCTCACTCCGAGTCCGTCAAAAGTCTGGCGGAGGAGATGGAGCAGAAATATAACATGAGTGTTTTGCCTTTGGATTGTAAAAGGCTGAAAAAGGAGGATGTATATCGGATCATGGAAACTATCTTATCGGATTTTCCCATTGGAAGGATTAATTTCTTTCTTCCCAAATGGGTAGAGTTTCTGGACAGGGATCATTGGCTGAAAAAGGATCTTTTGGAGCAGTGCAGGGAAATGCTCATGAATATGAGGCTTATGAAAGATGTGACCAAGGACCGTCTGAATCTGGAGGCCGATTATATTAAGGGAGTATATATCCAGGATAAGCAGATGGAAAACGGCCAGGTCAATATCTCTGTGGAATTTCAGGAACACTATTATTATGAGATCCTCAGCGACATGATCGGAACTCCCATCACCGGAGAGTATGAATTGATTGCTACCTTGAAGGAACTGGCAGGAAAACGGGCAGAATACGAGTCCATTGGAACCGCGTGCGAACAGGTAAAAGGGCGGGGGTATGGAATCGTTACTCCGACGATGGAGGAGATCGAGATCGCAGAACCGGAACTGATCAAACATGGAAATAAATACGGAGTGAAGATCAAGGCGGTCTGCCCATCTTTACATCTGATCCAGGCAAATATAGAGACGGAGATCGCGCCCATTGTAGGCAGTGAGGAGCAGGCGAAAGATCTTATTGAATATATCGAGATGAACAGCAAAGAAAATCCCGACGGAATCTTTGATACCAATATTTTCGGGAAAACAATACGGCAGCTGGTGGATGACGGCATCATGAATAAGGTCAACCGGCTGACAGAGGAGAGCCAGGTGAAGCTTCAGGATACGATACAAAAGGTAGTCAATGATTCCAATGGCGGTCTGGTGTGTATCATCATATAATTTTAATGAAAAAGGTTTCGGCTGCAGGGTTACCTGACCGGAACCTTCTTTTTGTGCGGACCTGGCAGTTAATTTGTACTTGGTGAAGACTGTATAAACCACGTAATTTTTTCCATACTGATAAAAAGAAGATAATTATGGAGGAAATGAACATGACCTTTGAAGAATTATACCGAAAAATATTGAAGGATCGTTTGCGGGGAAAACCCATATCGGAAAATGTATCGAGAAAAAAACTGGATTGTCTGTTCCATCCGGACAAATATCCTCTGGTCTGGAAAAATGAGCCCTGTGACTGTGAGGACGCCCAGTGCGTCACCGCATGTATGTTCCGGGCACTGGAAGTCCGGGATGGGAAAGTGAGGTTGAATGCAGAAAACTGTACCGGATGTGCTCAGTGTATTGAGGCCTGCCAGAATAAAAATCTGACCTTCAGCCACGATGCGGTAAAGGTGGTGGAGATCCTAAAGAGTTCAGAGGAGCCGGTGTATGCGATGATGGCGCCTGCCTATATCGGTCAGTTTGGGGAGGAGGCGACGCCGGGAAAGATCCGCAGTGCCTTAAAGGGGATGGGCTTTGCCGGGATGATTGAGGTGGCGGCATTTGCCGACATTTTGACACTGAAAGAATCCCTGGAGTTCTGCGAAAATATGGATCATAAGGAGGGGTTTCAGTTGACCAGCTGCTGCTGTCCCATTTGGATTTCCATGATCCGCAAGGAATTTGAAAAGATTGCGGGGCATCTTCCCCCGGCTGTCTCACCGATGATCGCCTGCGGCAGAATCGCCAAAGAACTTCACCGGGGATGTAAAACGATATTTGTGGGGCCCTGCCTGGCAAAAAAAGCGGAGATCAGAGAGCCGGATCTGGTGGGAGATATCGACTGTGTGTTAACTTTTCAGGAGCTGCAGGATATCTTTGAGGCGTTAGAGGTAGATTTCTCCAAAATGGAGGAAGATGAGAATGAGCATTCCGCAGCGGCGGGAAGATTGTATGCGAGAACCGGAGGGGTAAGTCAGGCAGTGAAGGAAAGCCTGGCCAGCATCGATGAAAAATATGATTTGATGCCGGTATGTGCCTGCGGTGTTGCCGAGTGTAAAGAAATGCTGCAGAAAATTCTCGATGGACATGTGGAGGGAAATTTCTTTGAGGGAATGGCGTGTCCCGGAGGATGTGTCGGGGGGCCGAAGAGAATTATGGAGATTGAAAAAACGACAGAGCTGGTAAATGAATATGCCGATCAGGCAAAATACCGGACACCGGGAGAAAATCCTTATGTCCTGGACCTCATCCAGCGTCTGGGCTTTCACACCGTGGAAGACTTTATAGAAAACAGCCGGATACTGACCAGAACGTTTTAACAACTTCCTAATATTTTTGTGGTAAAATAATTGTATAGGCAAAACTATGCAGCTTGTGCTGCACAGAGAACGTGTGCAGTAATTATGGTAGAATAGTACCGCAGCCCGGTGGCAACGCCGGGCGAAGAGGAGGATTTAATTATGGCTCGCATATTGGTGGTAGAGGATGAAGAGACTATCCGCAATCTCATCTGCTGGAATCTGGAGCTGGTAGGACACAGTTCCAGTTCAGCGGCGGATGGCTGGGAGGCAAAGCGGATATTAGAAAGACAGCAGTTTGATCTGATATTATTGGATGTCATGCTTCCTGGCATCGACGGTTTCCGGCTGGTACAATATTGTGCCGGTACACCGGTAATGTTTGTGACAGCGAAGGATGAGATTCAGGATAAGATGAAAGGATTTCAGGCAGGTGCCGATGATTATCTGGTGAAGCCATTTGAGATCCTGGAACTGCTTGCCCGGATCCAAGTCATTCTTCGGAGAAATGGAACAGATGAAAGCGGGATACGCATCGGAGATGTGACGATGGATATGACGAGCCGGATCGTATACCGCAATGGTGTGGAAGTGGATCTGACTCCACAGGAGTATGAACTATTTGAGGCGCTGGTGAGGAACCGGAATATCGCCCTGTCAAGAGAAAAACTTTTAGAACTGGCATGGGGGTTTGACTATGAGGGGGACACGAGGACAGTGGATGTACATATACAAAAACTCCGTCAGAAATTAGGTCTGGAAAAAGCGATCAAGACGGTTTATAAGGTAGGATACCGATTGGAGGAAATGTGAGGGATGGGTATGAAATTCTGGAAAAAAATTTATTTTACTGTGCTGATTCTGTTTCTCATATTTTTAAATGTAGGAATATATATGGTGTTCCGGGTTGCCTATCATGGCAGCCTGCAGGAAGAAAAAAAGCGGATCACCGGGGAAAACCAGGTAATTGAGCGGGCGCTGGCAGAAGATATTTCTGCTTTTGGAGAGAAAACACCGGGGAAAAAGATGCTGGAGCCCATTATGCAGGATTATGAAAAAATATTTTTGAAAAATGGATTGAGATTTGAACTGTGGCAGAATGGAACCTGTATGTTTTCTGGTGAGGGACAGTCTCTGGCAGAGGGGGGAGACAACAATACCATAACTATTCAGAGAAAAGACGGGATACAGACAGCTTGTCTGGTCACATCTTTTGAAGCCGGAAAGGATGAGTATCGTCTCATAACGACACGGAGAATGACAGAATTGTCTGCCCTCTGGGACAAGCTGAAATATATCTTTCTCATCTTAAGCGGTGTGCTCTCCCTGGTGCTGGCCACTGCTCTTTATATGATCCTGCGCCGTCTCACGAGACCGTTGCACCAACTGTCACAGATGACGAGAGAAGTGGCGGCGGGCAATTATGAGCGCATCCGGATCCAGGGAAAGGATGAGATCGCTGACCTGGGAAGAGATTTCAATGTGATGACAGAGGCAGTACATAATAGGATCGAATCCCAGCAGCGATTTGTGGCTAATCTGGCCCATGAACTGCGGACGCCGCTGACTTCCATTGGCGGCTATTCGGAATTTCTTCTGCGGGGAAGGGCAGATCAAGAGAGGCAGTACCAGGCGCTGCACTATATAAAGAGAGAGAGCGGCAGGCTTCAGCAGATGGCACACCAGCTTCTGCTTCTGGCAAGAGTACGGGGAGAGGAACTGGATTTTAAGGAGATAAGCCTGGGAGACTGTGTAAGGGAAGCTTATGACAGCTGTGTCCCACTGCTGGAGGAAAAAGATCTGAGAGTGGATATGTCAGGTACAGATTTTACCCTCCAGGGTGTTCCAGAGCTTCTCGTCTGCCTGGTGCGTAATTTACTGGAAAACGCGGCTCGGGCCTGTGAAAATGCAGGGAAGATCCGAATCTTTTGGGAAGAGGGGGAGTTATGTATCCTGGATGATGGCATCGGGATGGAGGCTGGGGAACTGGAAAAGATCCTGGAACCTTTTTACCGGGTTGACAAGGCGAGGAGCAGAGAGCGGGGAGGAAGCGGACTGGGACTGGCCCTCTGTGCAGAGATCGTCCAGCTGCACCGGGGAGAAATCCGGGTGGAGAGCGAGCCGGGAAAGGGAACGGAAATTTTTGTGACTTTTACAACTCTCTGATATGTTGATGAAGCTTCTCATATAAAGACAGGGTAACATGGACTTGTAAAAATCAATAATAAAGACGAGGAGGTAAATAGGATGAAAAAAGAAAAATTGATTTTAGCTGTGGTTTCCCTGTGTCTGGTCATTGTGAGCCTGGTGGGAATGAGCGTGGCGATCGGGGCAGTACGGAACGAACCCATGGTGGAACAGGTTACGAAGGAGAGTGTCAGGGAAAAGAGAGATGCGATAACCAATAAACCCTTTCAGGTATTTATCAGCGGTCTGGATACCTATGGAGAGAAAGAGCAGAGCAAGAGAAGTGAGCTGAATCTGCTTGTTACGGTAAATCCCTCTGAAAAGAAACTTTTGATCACAGGGATACCGAGGGACATCTATGTTAGTCTTCCTGCATCGTTATCGAAGGAGGAGAAGCAATATACGAAGTTTTCTCTTCTTTCCCTCTATGGCATCAAGAATCTGATCCAGGGGGCGGAAGAACTGCTGGATACGAAAATCGACTACTATATACAGATCGACATGTCTGGTTTCAAGAAACTGGTCGATGCCATCGGAGGGGTGGATGTAAAAGCAAATCAAAGCTTTAAGACAGACTGGAAGACGAGTTTCCAAAAAGGAATAAATCATGTAAATGGAAAAGAAGCACTTACCTTTGTCAGGGAGAGACATCATTTTCCGCAGGGCACGAAACAGAGATGTGAGAACCATGAGGAAATGTTGAAAGCCATTATGAAACAAGTCATAAAAAAATCTCTGCCTGAGATGGATATTAATGCACTGTATAAACTGTGTAAGAAGAATGTCAGGACTGACATGAAAGCGGGGGAGATCTTATCGTTGATGCGCTGGCAGAAGGAAGAAAAGGTTGAATGGAAGATGGAAACTGCCACACTAACGGGAGAATTTGCACGGGAAAAATTAGCAGAATACCCTGACGTTAAATTATATGTTGAGAAACCAGATCCAAAATCGCTGGATGAAGTAAATAAAAAAATAAAAAAAATTTTAAATTTTTGAAATATTTTATCCGCCCCTTGACAATATATTTGTATGTTGTTATAATCTGATTATACAAATGTAACAAAATTGTAATAAATGAAACATGCAATATACAAATATATGGAGAGGGTCATATACCATGAAAGTATTAAATAAGCGATATGTAAAGTTTGCAGCAGCAGGTGTGCTGGCAGCAGGATTGATTTCGATTCCTGTAAAGGCGGCGTTTATTGCGACAGAGCAGCAGATAGCCGGAGCGAATGTAGTAGTAGATGAATATTGTCAGAACGTGGCAAGCGGAGTTGTACAGGAGACATCAGCAGAGACTGAGCCTGCACCAGAGCAGACCCCGGCGCAGCCGGAAGTGACGCCGGCACCGCAGCCAGAAGATGACAACGATGGACATGTGAAGTTGAATCTGAATTATGATCGTCTGGGTATTGCCAGCAAGGTAGATACTTATCTGAATGTAAGAAAAAAACCTTCCGAGAGTGCAAAAATTGTCGGAAAGATGACAAAGAATGCAGGATGTCATATTTATAAGATCAAAAAAGGCTGGGCAAAGATCGTGTCCGGCAAAGTAACCGGCTGGGTGAAGTCCAGTTATATCGTAACTGATACCAAAGCAGAGGAACTGGCGACAAAGGTAGGACGTGAGTGTGTGGAGATCAACACCAACTCTCTCCGGGTCCGTGCCCTTCCGACGACCAGTGCCCCGATTTATTCTGTGGTATCCGAAGAGGAAGAATTTGTGATCCGAAAGAAACATCTGACGGTGGATTTTGTCAATAAGATGATCAAACAGCAGAAGATATCCAAAGAAGCCATCGAGCGTGCTGGAGGCATGGAAGCAATCCAGGCAGATCTGGATAACTGGATCTGTATTACCGTAGATGATGAGCATGCCTTTGTGGCGAAAGAATATGTTACAGAACAGTATTCCTTGAAGCGTGCGGTGAAGGTGGGGACTGTTTCTGCTGGTGGCTCCGACGGAGTTTCTTCCAGTCAGGCTTCCATCGCAGAGTATGCTAAACAGTTCCTTGGAAACCGATATGTATGGGGAGGTTCCAGTCTGACAGGCGGTACAGACTGCTCTGGATTTACCATGAGTCTCTATCGCAAATATGGACATTCCCTTCCTCATAACGCGGCGGCACAGGCAGGTGTGACCAGAAGTGTATCCTCACCGAAGCCGGGAGACCTGTTCTTCTACAGCAACGGCAGCAGGATCAACCATGTGGCGATGTATATTGGAAGCGGTCTGGTCATTCACGCAAGTAACCCAAGCGATGGCATCAAGATTTCCAATGCATACTACAGAAAACCGGTGAAGATCGGCCGTGTGATGAATTAAAAATCTGCGCCATTGAGCAACTGAAATCTGCGTTATTCAGCAACAGTGCTGTGGAACCTGGCTGTTCAGCGTCTGTATAAAAAATATAAAACTGTTCATACTATAGGTAAAACTTTTCCTGGAGGCAATGACATGAAAAAGAGATACCTGTTTATGAGCAGTTTTTTTATTATTGGGACCGTATTTACTTTGATCTGTTTTCTGAGCTACCGCTCTTATGACAGGGGACAAGAAGAAGTGGTCGAACAGGAAACCCACCCGGTGGATACCGTCAAGGAGATCCGTGTCAACTCCTCCATGAAATATGTAGTTGAAAATTACGATGGTACGACAGGTGTAGTAACAAAAGAGGAAGGGACTGTGCCGGCGAAGATCGCCGGGAAGACAAGGGAGGAACTGGAGAGTTATATCACAGAATATAACCAGAAACTGCAGGAGGCAGCGATCCCGGAAGCGCCGGATAGTGTGGAGCTGATCTCTTTTTCCAAGGATAAAGTGGTGATCCGGGAAAATTATCTGGGAGCAGAGGAAGAGACCGGGTTTTTTATTAAGCTTCAGGACCAGGAGGTAGTCATTTTCCACAATGACCAGGTGACACCCTATGAGTACACGGGGATCCGGGAAGAAGTCCTGCCGGAGTCAGAGCTGGAGAAGCTGCGGGAGGGATTTTTTGTAGAGGACGAGAAGGAATTGTATTCCGTGCTTGAGAATTTATCTAGTTAATTGGAGACAGATGTGGTATACTAATATATGTTTTGAGCTTTTATCAAAGAGCTCAGGGGAGGAACAGGATGGAATACCATGAGATCATCATTGTCGGTGCGGGTGCGTCGGGCCTGATGTGCGGTTATCTGCTTGGCAGGCAGGGAAGAGATGTCTGCCTTCTGGATAAGAACGACACCGCGGGAAAAAAGCTTGCCGCCACCGGAAACGGACGGTGTAACTATACCAACCGTAACATGTCGCCGGTGTGTTATTACGGAGACCGGAATTATGTGGAGCAGATACTAAAACGGTTTGGACCAGAAGAAGCCATCACCCTGTTTGGAGAGCTGGGGATACTCACCAGAGAGAAGGACGGATATTGTTATCCCTACAATGGTCAGGCGGCGACAGTAAGAGAGCTTCTGGTGCAGGCGTGCCGGGAGTCAGGTGTTGTTTTTGCCTATGGTACAAAGGCAGCTAAGATCATACATAAAAAGGAAGGGATGTATGAACTGCGATGTGGCAGCGGTGTCATATATCAGTGCCGCAGCCTGATCCTGGCTACGGGGGGCAGGGCAAATGGTCCCCTGGGGGGAGACGGTAGTGGTTACAAATTATGCCGGAGCATGGGGCACCATGTGACGCAGGTAGTTCCTGGACTGACGGGATTAAAGGCAGAGGGCAGTGAATGGAAACAGCTCGCCGGCATAAGAATGCAGGGGAAGTTTTCTCTTTATGCAGATCATATGCTTCTTGGAGAAGAAGCTGGTGAGATACAGATTGTAAAGGATGGGATATCCGGTATCCCGGTCTTTCAGCTGTGCCGTCTTGCGGCGAAGGCGATGGAAGAGGGAAAAAAAGTGACGGGGAAGATCGACTTTGTACCGCAGATGACAGAAAGCCAGATGGAGGAGTGGCTGATCCAGCATGGCAGCCGCGGACTATCCGGTATCGTGAATAAAAAATGGATCCCGGTACTTACAAAGAGAGAAAAAAATCTGAACCGGCTGTCAGCAGTGATGAAGAAATATGAGGTCTCTGTGTCAGATACCTTCGGACTGGAGAAAGCCCAGGTCAGCGCCGGAGGAGTGGCGACGGAAGAAATATGCGTGGATACCATGGAATCGCTGCTTCACCGTGATCTATATCTCCTGGGAGAACTTCAGGATATAGATGGTATCTGCGGAGGGTATAATCTTCACTTTGCCTGGGCCACAGCTGCGATCTGCAGCCAGCATTTAATGAATAACGAGGATAAGAATGTTAAAATATAACCAGTGTAAAATAGACTACCGCAGGGATTCCATCGAGGAACTGCGGAAAAAGATAGCGGAGATTCTCCGGATCCAGGAGACGGAGATAGATCAGGTCAAAATACTAAAAAAGAGCATTGATGCCAGAAAAAAGCCACAGATTTATTATAATTATTCGGTGGCTTTTGAGTGTACCCAGGAACAAAAGGTGTTACAGAAAAACCGGAAAGACAAAAATCTTTCTGTGTATGTCTCCCAGCCTTCTTTGGAGGATATGGTACCCAGACTGAAAAAAGAGACGGGGGAGCGGGTGGTGATCGTGGGAACAGGGCCTGCCGGACTTTTCTGTGGCTATTATCTTGCCCTGTGCGGCAGAAAACCGCTGTTGATCGAACGGGGAGCGTCCATGTGGGAGCGGGTGGGAAAAGTTTCTGCTTTCTGGAAGGATGGTGTTCTCGATCCGGATACCAATGTTTCTTTTGGTGAGGGAGGAGCGGGGACATTTTCCGATGGCAAGCTCAATACCGGCGTGAAGGATAAGACGGGAAAAAAGAAGTTTATCCTGGATACTTTTATCCGACACGGCGCCCCGGATGAGATCGGTTACCTTTCCAAGCCTCATATTGGCACAGATGAGCTGCGGGGCGTCATTCAGTCCATGGGGGAGACTATCCGTCAGCTGGGAGGAACCTATCGGTTTCACACCAGACTGACGGGATTTCAGTATGAGGAAGAAGAGTATGGTCCAGGGCAAAAGCAGCTGAGGGCTGTTGTAGTGGAAAATGAAAGGGGAGAGAGGGAAGAGATCCCCTGTGATAAATGTGTGCTTGCCATCGGTCACAGCGCCAGGGATACTTTTTCCATGCTGCGTGAGGACGGGGCAGCCATGGAGCAGAAGCCCTTCGCGGTGGGGGTCCGGGTGGAGCACCCCCAGAAGAGTATCAATAAAATGCAGTACGGCGTGGAGGATCCCAGGCTTCCGGCGGCAGATTATAAGCTGACAGGAAAGACTTCGGATGGCAGAGGGGTTTATAGTTTTTGTATGTGTCCAGGCGGATATGTGGTAAATGCTTCTACGGAGCCAGGCGGTACGGTGATCAATGGCATGAGTGACCACGCCAGGGATTCTGCCCATGCCAACAGCGCTATCGTGGTGACAGTGGACCAGAAGGATTTCGGCAGTGATGATGTACTGGCAGGTGTTGCGTTCCAACGGAGACTGGAGGAAAAAACCTGGCAGACAGGCGGAGGGATGATTCCGGTTCAGCGGTACGGAGATTTTGTCAAAGGAGTGCCCACGACGGAGCTGAATCACAGTTTACCAGTGACTAAGGGAAAATTTGTGCCGGCAGATGTGAAAAAAATATTGCCCTCCTATATTTCAAATGGTATTATGGAAGGTATGAAGCAGTTTGGACAGAAGATAACAGACTTTGATGCAGAAGAAACTCTGGTTCTTGGCACTGAGACAAGAACTTCTTCACCGGTACGGATTCTCCGGAACCATGAATTTGAGTCGGAGAACCGCAGGGGGATCTATCCCTGTGGGGAGGGAGCCGGCTACGCCGGAGGAATCATGTCGGCAGCCATGGACGGGCTGCGGGTGGCGCTGCAGATTGTAAGTGAAAGGAATAACCAGCGACTATGAGAAGCAATTTTAAAGATAAAAAAAGGATCGTATTTAAAGTCGGAACTTCGACGATCACCCATGAGGAGACAGGTGGGCTGGATCTGGTGAAGCTGGAGCGTTTTATCCGGATCCTGACGGATTTACATAATCAGGGAAAGGATGTGATCGTTGTCTCATCCGGAGCTATCGGTGTGGGAAGAAAGGCACTGGGGCTGAGTAAAAAGCCGGACAGCATTTCCCTGAAACAGGCGTGTGCTGCCATTGGACAGAGCCGTCTGATGACCATCTACCAGAAATTATTTTCTGAGTACAACCAGTTTACCGCCCAGATCCTTATGACCAAATTTACCATTGTCAATGATACCAGCCGCCACAATGCCAGAAATACCTTCGAGGAGCTGCTGAATCTCGGGGTGATCCCCATTGTCAACGAGAATGACACCGTGGCCACAGACGAGATCGATTTTGGTGACAATGATTCCTTGTCGGCGGTGGTGGCGGCGATCGCCGGGGCGGATCTTCTGGTGCTGCTCAGTGATATCGACGGGATGTATACCGATGATCCCAACCGGAACCCGGATGCGGAACTGATTTCCTACGTGGAGAGTATCAGCGACGAGATGATCGAGATGGCAAAGGGACCCTCTACCACACTGGGGACCGGCGGTATGAGTGCCAAGATTTATGCGGCGGGTATCGCCAACGATGCCGGGGCAGACATGGCAATTATCAATGGCGAAGACATGGATAACATCATCCGTCTTATAGAAGGAGAGGAGCTTGGAACGGTATTTAAGGCGCACAGGACCAGACATTTTCATCTGAAGGAATATCTGGAGCGCAAAAATTAGTATACAACAGTTGTAAGGAAGAGGTAGCTATGGATGAGAATAAGATCCAGCGGATCAATGAATTATATAAGAAGAAAAAAGAGGGGACGATTACAGAGGAGGAACTGGCAGAGCAGGCGCTTCTTCGCGCTGAGTATATTGAGTCGGTGAGAAATAATCTGCGTTCCACGCTGTCCAATGTATCCATACAGGAAAAGGATGGCAGCATCACCCCCTTGACAAAAAAGCAAAAGCATTAATATACTAGATTAAGACGCTAGTGGTTTGCCTAATTATCATCGATACAGGACACTAGTCAGAGAAGAGGATGTAAAGAACATGATCAGTAAGGAAAAGGTGCGCAGGCGGGCATTAGAGACAAGAAATGCCCTGGCGGGGGAGTGGCGTTTTGAGACGTCCCGGATCATTGTGGAGAAACTGCTGGCAACGGAATGGTACCGGAAGTCGGAGATCTTATTGTCCTATTGTTCCATCCACTCCGAGGTGGACACCAGAGAACTCAATGAAAGAATACAGGCGGATGGGAAGCAGTTATTCCTTCCAAGAACCGATGCCGGGGAAAAAACCATGTGTTTTTATAAGGTGGAGGATCTGAAAAAACTGAAAAAGGGTAATTTTGGAGTGCCGGAGCCCAGGGGAAGCGAATCTGTGGAACAGGTGATGGAATCCGGAGCTTTTTCCAAAGAGAAAATATTGATGGTTATGCCCGGTGTGGCATTCGATACGAAGAGGCACAGACTTGGCTATGGCGGCGGTTTTTATGACCGCTATCTACAGCGCTATGGAACCAGGTTCATCAGTGTGATGATCGCCTTTGCCGAACAGGAGGCATGGATCATTCCGGCAGAAACATGTGATGTGAAGCCGGAGCATATTGTAACGCAGAAGACAATCATAACGCAAAATGAATCGTGCGCAGAGAGCGCGCGGGAATGGAGGCAGCGATGACATTAGATCAGATAGGAAAATCGGCAAAGCAGGCGGCGGCATCGATGAACCGTTTGTCCGTAGGAGAAAAAAACAGGGGACTTACTGCAGTGGCGAAGGCGCTGACAGAAGGCGCCGGACCGATTCTGGCTGCCAATGAGACAGATATCAAAAATGCCCAGGAAGCAGGGATGAAGGAATCCCTGATCGACAGGCTTCGTCTTACCCAGGAGAGGATCGCAGGGATGGCAGAGGGAATCTCCCAGGTCGTAGCGCTGGCGGATCCGGTGGGAGAAATGATATCCATGAAAACCACACCTGGCGGGCTTCAGGTGGGGCAGCGGCGGGTGCCGATGGGAGTGATCGGCATCATTTACGAGTCCCGTCCAAATGTAACTGCCGATGCCTTTGCTCTCTGTTTTAAGACTGGAAATGCGGTGATCCTGCGGGGAGGAAGCGACGCCATCCACTCCAACCTTGCCATCGTGAAGGTGATCCGGGAAGCGTTGAAAAAAGAAGGGCTGCCAGAGGATGCGATCCAGCTTCTGGAAGATACATCGAGAGAGACTGCCAGAGAATTTATGAGGCTGAACCAGTACGTGGATGTGCTCATTCCGCGGGGAGGCGCCGGGCTGATCCGTACTGTGGTGGAGACCAGTACGGTACCGGTGATCGAGACCGGCACCGGCAACTGCCATGTATACGTGGACGAATATGCAGACCTTTCTATGGCAGTGTCCATCATTGTCAATGCCAAGACTCAGAGGCTGGGAGTCTGCAATGCCTGTGAATCCCTGGTGATTCACAGCAGCATCGCCGCGGAAGCCCTGCCTATGATCTGTGAGGCGCTGTACGCTCATGGCGTGGAGATCCGGGGGGATGAGCGGGCGAGAGAGTACGACGACAGGATGTTGGCAGCGACAGAAGAGGATTTTGGCACAGAGTATCTGGATAAGATCATTTCAGTAAAAGTCGTGGACAGCATCGATGAAGCCATTGAACATATCAATCACTATAATACTGGCCATTCGGAGGCCATTGTCACAAGAGATTATCATAATTCCATGAAGTTCCTGAACGAGATCGACGCCGCAGCTGTGTACGTCAATGCCTCTACGCGGTTTACCGACGGCTTTGAGTTCGGTTTCGGGGCAGAGATCGGGATCAGTACCCAGAAACTTCATGCCAGGGGGCCAATGGGGCTTCTGGCCCTGACCAGCACAAAATATGTGATTCTGGGAGACGGACAGATCCGGGAGTGACAGTATAAATGAAGGAGGATTTAGAACATGAAACCATATGGATTAAATGAGTTGAGAAAAATGTATCTGGATTTTTTTGAGAGCAAGGGACATCTGGTGATGAAGAGCTTTTCCCTGATTCCCCAGAATGACAAGAGCCTGTTGCTGATCAATGCGGGCATGGCTCCGTTAAAGCCTTATTTTACAGGGCAGGAGATTCCGCCGAGAAAGAGGGTGGCTACCTGCCAGAAGTGTATTCGTACTGGAGATATCGAAAACGTGGGAAAGACTGCCCGCCACGGTACATTTTTTGAGATGCTCGGTAATTTTTCCTTTGGAGACTATTTCAAGCATGAGGCAATCGCCTGGTCCTGGGAATTCCTTACAAAAACACTGGAAATTCCAGAAGATCGTTTGTATCCTTCTGTATACGTAGAGGATGATGAGGCATTTGATATCTGGAATAAAGAGATCGGGGTGGCAAAGGAGCGGATCTTCCGCTTTGGCAAAGAAGACAATTTCTGGGAGCACGGTGCAGGACCATGTGGGCCCTCTTCGGAGATCTATTTTGACCGCGGAGAAAAATATGGCTGCAATAAACCTGGCTGCACCGTGGGCTGTGAGTGTGACCGCTATGTAGAGATCTGGAATAACGTATTTACCCAGTTTGACAGCGACGGAAAGGGGAACTATGAAGAACTGACCAATAAAAACATTGATACCGGAATGGGATTAGAGCGTCTCGCTGTCGTGATGCAGGATGTGGATTCCATCTTCGATGTGGATACCATCAAGGCGATCCGGGACAAGGTATGTGAGTCTGCTGCAGTAGCTTATGGAGCAGATGCCAAAAAAGATGTCTCCATCCGCATCATTACAGACCATATCCGTTCGGTGACATTTATGGTATCGGACGGGATCATGCCCTCCAATGAAGGACGGGGATATGTGCTGCGCCGTCTTCTGCGCCGGGCAGCAAGACACGGGAGGCTGCTTGGCATAAAGAAACAATTTCTGGCGGAACTGAGCGAAGTGGTGATCCGCGAGTCCAAGGACGGTTATCCGGAACTTGCAGATAAAAAAGACTACATTTTGAAGCTGATTACCACGGAAGAAGAAAATTTCAATAAGACCATCGATCAGGGACTGAACATCCTCAGTGATATGATGGAAGAAATGAAGAAGGAAGGAAAGAATGTCCTTTCCGGGGAAAATACATTTAAACTATACGATACCTATGGATTCCCGATGGATCTGACCATTGAGATTCTGGAAGAAAAGGGCTTTACAGCAGATGAAGAGGGCTTCCGCCAGGCGATGGAAGTACAGCGCCGGACGGCAAGAGAGGCCAGGGAAGTGACGAACTATATGGGAGCGGACGTGACAGTTTACCAGTCCATCGATCCGGCGGTAGAAAGCAGATTTGTCGGCTATGACCGCCTGCGCCATAATTCCAAAGTGACGGTTCTCACCACCTCCGATGCCATCGTAGATGAGCTGTCAGAGGGAATGGAAGGAACGGTGCTGGTAGAAGAAACGCCCTTTTATGCTACTATGGGTGGACAGGCAGCAGATACCGGAGTGATCTGTACAGAACACGGCAGGTTTGTTGTAGAGGATACCATCAAACTGCAGGGGACAAAGATCGGACATGTAGGAAAGATGGTGTCGGGTTCCCTTCGTACTGGGGAAAAAGTGACGCTGGAAGTGGAGGAGGGCCGTAGAAATCTGACGGCAAATAACCACAGCGCCACCCATCTTATGCAGAAGGCTCTGAGACTGGTTCTCGGAAATCATGTGGAGCAGGCAGGTTCCCTGGTGGATAAGGATAAACTTCGTTTTGACTTTACCCACTTTTCGCCGATGACAGAAGAAGAGATCGCGGAGGTGGAGAGCATTGTCAATGAAGAGATCAATAAAGGCCTTGATGTCTGCACCAGTGAGATGACGCTGGAAGAGGCGAAAAAGACCGGCGCCATGGCGCTGTTCGGGGAGAAATATGGAGAGACTGTCCGGGTCGTTCAGATGGGAGATTTTAGTTCCGAGCTCTGCGGCGGTACCCATGTGGAAAATACGAGAAATATTTCTGCCTTTAAGATCGTATCCGAGAGCGGTGTAGCTGCCGGTGTGAGAAGGATCGAGGCGTTGACGGGCCAGGGACTGATCGCTTACTACAACCAGGTGGAAAAACAGCTGGGAGAGATCGCCAAAGTATTGAAAGCAGCGCCCTCTGAGGCAGCCAGAAAGGTTATGGCGATGCAGGAAGAGATCAAAGCCCTTTCCAAAGAAAATGACAAGCTGAAGGCGAAGATGGCGAAGGCCGCTGCCGGGGATATCACTTCAGAAGCGGCAGAGATCGCCGGGATCCGGGTGCTGATCAAACAGCTTGCGGATGTGGATATGAATGCCATGCGTGATCTGGGAGACGAGGCAAAACAGAAGCTTGGCGAGGCGGTGGTGGTGTTTGCCACTGAGGCTGGCGGCAAGGTGAACCTGATGGCTACGGCGACAGAAGGAGCCATTGCCAGGGGCGCCCATGCGGGAAATCTGATCAAAGAGATCGCTGCTCTGGTAGGCGGCGGCGGTGGTGGGCGTCCGAACATGGCCCAGGCAGGAGGTAAGAATCCTTCCGGTATTCCGGAAGCGCTGGCAAAAGCGGAAGAAGTGGTGAAAAGCCAGCTGGGATAAAATTTTTGACCATAATATACCATAAATTGTTCAAAAACGGTTGACGAATCGAAAAATTATGATATAATATGTGTTAGTGCGAAAAAATACCCAAACAGTTGTATTTTGCACAATTTTACAACTGGAGGGAGGTTAGGTG
>JAAVZE010000183.1 GCA_022791495.1 Eubacterium sp. | reverse complement strand
TTCCACCTTTCCAGAACCATCATAGGCAAACCTGCTGGTATTCCATGCACATACCCTGCTTATCCTGATTCCTAGAATATGCGCCTTATGCTCCACTGTCTTTTGTATTTCCTGTTTTCTCCACAGATGAAGCCTTTGTTTTTTACTGCCTTTCTTTCTGCTGCCTGTATCAAGATGTTCAAATACAATAACGTCTGCTCTATACTGCGCTGCAAACTCTATAATCTGCTTTGCTGTTTTTCTGCTGATATCCGTATTAATATCGTTTACATGCTTCCAAAGCACAGGGGTTTTCTCTGCCCCATTCTGCTGTGCTTTTTTCACTCTGTTTAATGCTTTGTACAAATGGTCTTTTTCTGAAGCAAGATTGACAAATTTTCTTGCAGCGACAGTTCCACCTGACTGTATGACTGAACATACAGCGTTATTGTTAACACCTAAATCTACGGAGCAGATTATCTGGTTCTGAATATCTGCATTTTCAAATTTTACTTTATCCTCAAACACAAATGTTAGATACCAGCATTTTCCTTGTTTCTTTAGTGTTGGGACATATTCCTTCTTAAATCTGCAATGGTTTTGTATATATTTTACATCCTGACGATTTAATTCAATATCCAGCCAGACCCAGTCGTTTTTATGGAATATCTTTATCCTTGCCATATCTGTTCCTGTGCGTATATACATATTATTCTTATACAGCGTTGGCATGACATTCCTGTCAGGCTGCAGTTTTGGCTTCTTTCCAGCTGGGTTTTCTTTCCAGTTTTTCAGATTTGACTGATAGGAGGAATAACATCCCAAAGCAGTATTGACAGCCGACCGGCGAAGGTAGCTTGGCATTTTATAGAACTTTTCATGAAAGCTGTACTTTGGATTTGGGTTTTGTTTTGTATATAATGCCAGTTTTTCTATCTCCCTGCATCGTTCAAGGTTCTTTAACGGCTCCAGTATACTCCATTCCTTATCACATATATCTATAAAAAAGGATACTGCTTCACGATATATTTTTACTGTATCTTCAAATATTTTATTGTAGTGTTTTATTTTGACTTTATAAG